>JANMIM010000371.1:0-4187 GCA_031375795.1 Bacteroidota bacterium | reverse complement strand
TGGGCGATTGGCCTTGGCGACCAATACAGCGATCAGGGTTACAAAACCACGACCGATCCCGGTGGGAACATCTATGTTACCGGTGTTTTTCGGGGTACGGTGGATTTCGATCCGGGAATTGGCGTTTACAACCTCACCGAAATTGGCGTTGGCGACATGTTTGTGGTCAAATACGATCCCAATGGTACATTTCTTTGGGCAGATCGCTTCGGCGGGACAGCGAATGAGATACCTGCTGCAATGACCTTGAACAGTTTGGGGAACCTTTGCCTCACAGGCTATTTCGACGGGACGGTGGACTTTGATCCTGGCGCAGCGACCTTCAACCTTACCACCATCGGAGCCCGTGACTTGTTTGTCATGACGCTCGATCCCGGCGGCAATTTGATTTGGGCGATGAACATCGGCGGCTCCTCCAACGATTACAGCAGTGGGATCGACACCGACGCGGCGAACAATATTTACATCAATGGCGATTTCGAAGGAACTTTGGATTTTGACCCTGGGATCGGTATTTACAACCTGACATCGGCGGGATCGCCCGATAATTTTGTTATCAAACTCTCCAGCACTGGAAACTTCATTTGGGCCAAGCGCCTAGGTGGTACGGCATCTGATAGGGCCGTGGACCTCACGGTAGATCCTGCGGGAAATGTCTTGACCGTAGGGACTTTTTTTGCCACCACAGACTTAAATCCTGGAGCGGCCACATTTATTTTGACAACTCTCCCCGGTGCAACAGACGCCTATATCTCCAAACTCGATTCACTGGGAAATTTCGTTTGGGCAAAGCAATTGATTGGCTATGGTGTCAAACTTCCTTCTAGCATCGTTTCAGACGTCTTTGGCAGCACCTATATTGCGGGTCGGTTTAGTACCACTGTGGATTTTGACCCTGGTCCCGCCACCTACAATGTAGCCAGTGTCGCTGGTTTGGACGGCTACCTCTTGAAATTGGATCCAGCCGGAAACTTTGCTTGGCTCTGTCACTTTGCCGGGACTAACCCCGAAATTGCAACGGCTACTTTCGTTGATCCCGTTGCCAATGTCTACACGGTAGGTACATTTAGGGACTCAATCGATTTTGATTTTGGGTCAGGCACCTACAATCTTGATGGCGGCGGATTCGTTGACGCCTTTATTCAAAAGATTGGCCAGTGCCTTGCACCGCCGGCGCCCACCAACATCACGCCCGCCAATCAGCAAAGTGTTTGTGCGGGCGCATCTGCGACGCTTGGCGTTGCGGGCATGGGCACCTTGTCTTGGTATGCGGGCCCCCTTGGCGGGCCTTCACTTGCGACAGGAAGCAGCTTCACGACGCCAGCCCTCACGAATACCACAACATATTATGCCCAAGACAGCTTCTGCTTGGTCGGCCCACGCTTGGCGATTGTCGTCGCTGTACACCCTGCCACTTATGGTTCACTCACTGTCTCGACATGCGACAGTTTCACTTCGCCGAGCGGCCAATTTGTATGGACGAGCAGCGGCGTTTATGCAGATACTTTGGTCAATGCACAGGGCTGCGACAGCATCGTGAGCGTGCAACTCACGGTCACCACCGTCGATGCAGGCATCACCAACAATGCCCCCACGCTGACCGCCAATGCTGCGTCTGCCTCCTACCAATGGATTTATTGCGATTCCGTGGCGATCCCTGGCCAAAACAACCAAAGCTTCACCCCTAGCCTGAGTGGAAACTACGCCGTGATCGTCACCCAAAACGGCTGCACCGACACCTCGGTTTGCGAGACGATCCTTTTGATCGGACTGCCCGAATCTTCCACTAGTTTTGCGGTATTTCCGAATCCGACCGTGGATGGGCGCGTGAGGTTGTTGTTGGGGAATGCGTCGTCGCCTGCACACGTGCAAGTGCGCAACATGCTGGGGCAATGCGTGGCTGAAGCAGTATTTGATTGCGGGGATGGGATTTCCTTGGAAATCCCCGGCGCTAGTGGGGTTTATTGGATTCAGGTGTTGATGGAGGACGGGCGGCAGGGTTTGTTGCGGGTTTTGAAGGAGTAGTTTTTTTTTGGGGGGGGAATATTAGGTATTGTCTACCCCCCCCAAATTGAAACATCCCAACAAACCCCCTCAGAAACGCAATCAAGGCCGATGTCCGCAAATTGAAACCTCCCAGCGTTGCGATTGATTGCGATTGGATTGCGATTGGAGGCCCACAAACGACCCTGTTTGTGGTGATTGATTGCGATTGCATGGTGATTTTGGATGCGCCACAGGGCCTCACAGCGCCGTTTTTGCGCACATCCTTGCCCTGATACTACCCGATCCATCCCCCAGTCCACATTTTCATACACCACTTTTTGGTACACCGCGTTTCCTGCATGCAGTGGCCGATTTGATTGGAGCCTTACAAATTTGTAACGCTCCGGGCTGGATTTTGTAACGCCTAATTTGCAAATGGAGAGGGGTGCCCGTTACAACGAGTTTCGTAACAATGCGCCTTTTCCCTGAAATCTCCGTCCAATTCTCTACACATTGAAGGTGGGCGGTGAGGAAGTCGCCAAGGGCCGTCCAAGATGGATCGCGAACTTTGGCAAATGAAGAAAATTGGATTCGTGCTATTAATGGCATTGGCCTGCATGCAGGCCACAGCCAGCTCCCCGCAGTGGAGCGCACAGACGACTGCCCGTGAGAGCATTTCGAGTGCCACGCTCCACAACCTGCTCACCAAGGCCTCAAAGATTTGGTCGGTTTCCGTCGAGCAGCTCCAGGGCGAGTATGATCGGGGCACCCTCAAGATCACGCCCTTGGAGGGCAATTGGTACACGCTGGAGCGCACCATTGATGGGGGCATGGCGATCCTCAACCTAGAGGACATATTGTGAACGTCACAGGGAGGCAGCCTGAGCGCTGCCTTCCGATCCTCTCCACGGTTGCCCCAATTTCAATCCCATGACAACACCAAGCGGGTAACGGGAAAGGCACTCTGGGGGCAGGTGACGTGCCTCCGATTGAAATCTCTCGATGATCCTGGTCCCATTGCCTGCACCCCTTGCATTGAATTCCTTGATGAAGCGGGCCAGTAATGCGCCGGAATTTGAGATCGACTTTCTGGATAGCCGCCGCCCCACGCGGGTCAGGGCTTCCCATTCATAGTTGACCAAATAGTGCCCGGCGGCTGCGATTTCCAGCCAATGGTAGAGTTCGGGTTCCTTCTTGATCCGAAATTCATTGGCTTCCAAGAAGGCATCTGCAGTAGCAGGCATGCCTGCAAGGGTGGCATAGGTCACGCCCAGGGTACACAATCGTGGGTGCCGCGAGGGCACTGCTAGCGCAAGGTCCTCGTGATCCGCTGACAGGGCCAAACCCTTGGTGCCTGCATCGGCATCACAATGTTCGATCGCAACGATGAGTAGCAAGATTGCCGTTTCAATCCTACGACGGTGATACAGGGCTTTTGACCCAAGTGGAAGAAACTGCAACCGGCTCAATGCTGCCTTGCAGCGCTCGGGATCGCCGATAATCAAGTACAAGTTTGCAGCATATATGTGGGCAAGCAGCACATCTTCGCTGCCGATCTCCAAGCCTTCCAGGCTGGCCAGCTGGGCTGCAAATGGGATCGCCTGCTGGTGATTACCCAGCAAGGCTTCGACACGCAGTCTGCATGCCAGTTGCAAATGCCTGGCCCGCTCCGATCTACTTGGCTGCCGAAGCAGTTGCAGGTCTCTCAACATGGCCAGCCTTGTGATCCTCTCACCCCGATCGTGGATGCCAATCACTTCTCTGATCGTCGCTAGCACCTGGTGCAATTCCCATATCTCCAGCAGGCATGCTTTGGCAAGGGCAAATTCATCGACATGCAACCCGGAATCTCCCACCATCGCCGCCACCAGTTCAAATTTCTCGGCGGCAAGCGCCTCGTCGATCGCCTCTATCTCCATTGCATTTGCAAGGCTGGTAGCACCTGCCTCGGCAAGCTCTTGGGCAGAGCTGTACTTGTTCGCGGCTGACTCAAATGGGCTGGGGCTGTAGAAGCTCCTAGCCCTCAAGAGCCATTTGGTCGCGAGCCGCATGTCCTTCAGTTGCATCTCCTCAGGCTTGCTCCAAACAAGCGGCTTTAGTCTGAAATGCTCTGCCAAAAGCCGGGCATTGCCCAGTCTAGCAAAAGAGAACGCAATACTGGGGTGGCTTCCACGAACTATCGCGACGGCGCCCCGCGCCCG
>JANMIM010000337.1:0-1641 GCA_031375795.1 Bacteroidota bacterium | reverse complement strand
TCCCAGCGGGATTCCAGACCCAGGGACTTCACCAAATGGAATTTGAACTCAGTGACCTGCCTTCAGGAAATTACATCTTGCGGGTGCAGCACGGCAGCGGCACGCTTTCCAAGCCAGTGATTTTGAGGCGCTAGAATTAAGGTCTGGGAGGATCGGATTGGGAGGTGATGGAGTGGCTTTGTGCTAGTTGCTCGTATTAGGTAGTAGGTGGCAGGGCAGCAAATTTGTGCTCATTTTCTACCTTTCAGTTATCATTTTCCATTCTCCATTTTTCAATTATTTCAGCCTTTCGGGCAGGATTTGCAGCGCTTGCCGGTCTTGTATTTTTTGCAGCATTTTTTCTTGCCTTCGCAGCAGTCTGCCAGGCCGCAGGCGAATTTGGGCAGGCGGCCGCCTTCGGCGATGCCAAAGGATGAAAATGTAATTTCTGGATCCAAGCTGTTCATGACTCCGATGCAATAGGATGCAAAGATAAGTCCTTATTTAGAATGATTCCAAATAAGGGGCGTGTAAATTTTTCGCGCATGGGCAGCGTGTAGAGCGGCAGGCGCTTGCTGATCTCAAGATGGCAAGGTCTGATAATTGCTGGGTGATGCGGCGAATCGGATTTTGAGCGATCGGTTCAGCTCAAATCTTTTCAAATTTCCTAACCGCAATCTACGCTGCATCCATTCAATTTGCATCGGTCTCAAAAGTGCTCTCCTGTGGTCGCAGCCTATTCCGGTTTGCTTTCATTGCCTTGTTGGAGGATCAGTGACGTTTTGGAGTTCATTTTAGAGACCACCTTTTTCCCAGTTTTTGCTTCCAATTCGGTGAGGGCCACTTTGGCGACGTTGCCACCCTGGCCCGCTACTTCCATGCTCTCCTGAAAGGTCTCGGGATTTACAGCTTGTGAGATATCCTTGGTGGATGCTTCGGCGAGCATGTTGAGAATCAGCTCAGTATTGGTCATATTGTCGCGAAGGCTTTTCCTTTTTCAGGCCCTTCAAGACTTTTTATTCCTTGGTGGAATGTCCCGACCAGGCGCGCGTAATGATATCTGTGAGTGTTGCAAACTGCACTCCCTCTTGCAGACCTCGGCTTTTCCATTCGTCAGTCAATTCTTTGCGAATTTCTATGCTTTTGAGGCGCTGATTGATCCAGTTTTCTGAGTACCCGAGTTGCAAATATTGCTCCAAGGCCCTGTCTATGCTGAACTCCGGGTCTTGCATTTCATTGAGGCGTTCGGCTGCAACCTGTGCCAGCCAGATCTTAAATGGTTCTGCCTTGGGCGATGGGATGGATTGTATTAGCCTGAAAAGTTGCTCGGTGTCGGCGACATCGGTGAATCGCATCTTACCGTCTGGAGCTGGCATTTTCAAGTGTCCGATTTTTTCGGACACTTCACTGCCTTCCTTTTTGAGCTTGGTTTTGAGATCGCTCCAGCATTTTCTTGGCCTTTCATTTTCCGTCAATGCTTCGATGACATCAATGATGGAGAAATACCATTTCTCACCAGCCTCATCCCAAAGGGATCGGACTCTTTTTTCCTCAAATATTTGAATCGCGTTTTGCTTTTTCATCATGTTTCTTGCTCACGAAGTTCTTTCTCCACATCAATATACCACAAATGTAGACATTTGTTGACAATTGTGCAAAATA
>JANMIM010000305.1:0-4641 GCA_031375795.1 Bacteroidota bacterium | reverse complement strand
ATCTTGCCATAAAATGGATAATTGCCAGTGAGCGCATTTCCGATCCTGAAATTCTGAAGGTCGATGGGCTTGGTCTTGCCAGTTCCCGAATGGAAGAGCGTGCCATCCATCCAGATTTTCATCTGCCCCGTCGTGGCATTCTTCGTGAGAGCCCAGTGCGTCCAACGGCCACGGAAATCGTTGACGTTGGATTGCTTGTCGATGCGGTCATAGCCGGCGCCATCTGCACCGCAGTCCCAATAGATGCGGCCGTCGCTCCATGGCAGGTGCAAGTTGGCCTCTCGGGCACCACTGGCATTGGTGCCTTCAAAGATGCTGGTGTTGGCAGGGAGGTTGGCGGCGCCATACGACCAAAATGAGACCGTGATCTCGTTTGAAATCGTGCTGAATGCGCTGGCATCCACGTCGACGCTCTCTGCGCCAGAGAACTCGATGTATTTGTCGATCGATGTATTCACCAAGCCCAAATTGCTGGTGGTGTTGTAGCAATTGACCTGGTTGTTGCTGCCAGCGACTTGGTTGCTGTAGCTCAACTCCACGATCAGGTTGTCGGTGCCGTTCCAGTTGTAGGGGGCATAGAAGTTGAATTGTTGCCAGCCCGTCGTGGGAAATGAGGTGTTGGTGAAATAAACTTCGGTGAAGCCGCCGAGGTTGGGGCTGTTGGCGTCGAGGACGGTGGCAGTGGTCGGCTTGATTTTGATGCGCATGAATTCGGCCGGGCTGCCCAGGGTCGCCATGTTGAGCCTGATGCTCGTGATTTGACCGGCGGTGAGGCCCTGCCCGGTAAGTTCTGTGGCCCGCCAAAGAAACTGTGAGCGCCCCAGACGGTTGCTCACGCCAAATGGGAAGTTTTGAGGCCCAGGCGAAGTCCCCAAGACGCCATAAGTATTCTCGGAAATCACCCCGGTGTAGGTGACTTGGTGCTGCAAATAGTCAAAATAGGAATATGTGGCCATGTTTGTGAGGTCAAACTGGCTGCCACTGAAATTGGAGATCACGTGGCTCGGGGCCGTGCTCTTGGTCGAGTCGGTGCGGCTCGAGTCGGTGATGATCGTGTTGCAGCTGTAGTCCCACTCCCAGCAGCCCACAAAATTGGCATTGCCGATGAGGGCGTCGTGGCAGCGCATGGAGTATTGCAGGATCACCTTGCGCCAGGAATTGGTGTCAGATGGAAATTGCCAATACCCAGCACGCGCCGTGCTGTCATAGGTCAGTGTCTGCACGATCACCGTGTCCTGTGCCAGCAAACTTGTGAGGGGCAGGGCCAATACGATCAACAATCCGAGTATCTTCTTCATACCTATATTTTGTCTACAACAAACCGCTATCCTAAAACGATTTAAATTACATAATTCTGCCTTTCAAAGACAAATCCCGCGGCAAAAAAATGCCAGATTTTTTGCCACCCGACATTTGGCTACTTTTGCAGCCATGGATGTCCCCTTTTTCAAATACCACGGCACCGGCAACGACTTTGTCCTATTCGACAACCGCCAAGCCGTGCTTACTGGAGATGAAACCGCCTTTTTTGAGGCCATTTGCCACCGCCGCTTCGGTATCGGGGCCGATGGCGTGATCCTGCTCAACCGGCACGACCACCTCCATTTTGAAATGGACTACTTCAACTCCGACGGCAACCGCAGCTCGATGTGCGGCAACGGCGGGCGCTGCATCGTCCAATTTGCCCACGACCTCGGCATCGTCACCGACACGGCCGATTTCATCGCCGTGGATGGCGAGCACATCGCCCACATTGCCGACGGCCAAATCAAACTCAAAATGGGCATGCCACACGATTTTAAGGCGCTGGGAGGCCCAGATTATTGGATTCACACGGGTTCTCCGCATTTTGTGCGCTTCTTGGAGACCCCGTTGTCGCGCTTCCCGGTGGTCGTCGAGGGCCGCGCGATCCGCAACGCGCATCGCTGGGCACCTGGCGGCACCAATGTGAATTTTGTCCAAGTCAATGGCCCAGGCGATGTGTCTGTACGCACATACGAGCGGGGCGTCGAGGACGAAACATGGAGCTGCGGCACTGGCGTCACCGCAGTCGCCGAAATCCTGAAACGCATCCAACCCGACTGCCCCGACCTCGTGCGGCTGCAGACACCCGGCGGCGAACTCCTCGTCCACCTCCTTGCCAACGATGCCCCGTGGCTGCAAGGCCCAGCAAAATTTGTCTTTCAAGGAATCATAACCCTTCCCGCATGACCGGATCCTCCGACAACAACTCCCCACTGCTCCTGCACGTCGAGACCCGGGGTTTCTCGCTCATCATGGTGCTGCTGTTTCTCATCGGCGTCGGCGTGGCGGTGGTGCAGGTGGAGCGCCTCATGGCGGCACCTCAAGAGGATTCCAGTCCCCTGATGCAGTATGTGTATGGCGGCGCCGCCCTGCTCATCGGCGCATTTGCCATCTACCAAATGCGGCGCAAGGGCCATTTCAGCGTCTTTGGGGACCGGGTCGAAGGAAAACGCAAAAACGGGCTCGCCTTTGCCGTGGCCATCGATGCCATCGGCGAGGTCGAACTCATGAACCATGCCGTGGCGCTCAAGGGAGCAGACGGCAAGGAGTTGTTGCTGATTTCCGAACGGCTGCCCGGCAAGCGTGACGGCGGCACCGTATGGCTGCTCAAGGCTTACAAGGATTGGCCCATGCCGATCTGGGAGCGATATGCCAAGGCCGACGGCGCACAGTTTCCTGCAGCGACAAGGCAGTTTCTGGGGGAAAATGGCCAAGCCAATTTCGGAGACCGAGGTTTCCTGGTGAACTGCGACGGGGTGGAATGGTATTTTCCCGAAAGCCCCACGGTCGACATCATCGGGCTCGGCGCCGGCCAATTGCGCCCCAACCAACGGGCCCGCTCGGGCGAGGAAACCCGGATCCAATTCCTTCCTTCCCCTGATTTGATCCCGCTCGCGAAGTTCTGCGCCGCCCTGGTCGCCTCCGCCCTACCCGCCGAACAGCTTGCCGATTGCCTGGCATTGCTCGCGGAAAACCATGGCGGCAACACCTTGGATCCCGGATCCGACGATGCCATGACGGGCGAATGCACGGGCTATCGTGTTGAAATCCAAGTGATGGCAGCCGAATAGGCCGCGGCGGGAAGCTTGGGGCCGACGAACAGCGCGATTCCTGCGCCAGCTGAATTTGGCACCGACGCATCTGCATTCTCCCCACCTTGCCTATTCGAATTTATTGATAATTTTGCGCCCGTCGGCGGCTGTGCTCCCAAGGCATCCCCGATCGGTATTTGGTAGGATAAATCTCTGAGAAATCAATATAAGATGCACGAAAAAGCCTTTGAAAGACTGAAAACCAAGACCGCCCTGAGCCTGCTGGGCGGCGGCGAAAAGCGCATCGAAGATCAGCACAAAAAGGGCAAGCTCACGGCACGCGAGCGGGTCGAGCTGCTTATGGACAAGGGCTCCTTTGAGGAAATCGGGCGGTTTGTCGAGCACCGGTCCCATGAGTTTGGCTTGGAGAAGCAGCGCTACTTTGGCGACGGCGTCGTGACTGGCTACGGCAAGATCAACGGGCGGCTCACCTACATTTTCAGCCAAGACTTCACGGTTTTTGGGGGCTCGCTCTCAGAAGCCCACGCCGAGAAAATCGTGCGTGTGATGGAATTGGCGATGAAAAACGGCGCGCCGATCATCGGGCTCAACGACTCTGGCGGCGCGCGCATCCAAGAGGGCGTGGTTTCCCTGGGTGCCTACGCCGACATTTTCTACCGCAACACCTTGGCCTCGGGCCTCATTCCACAAATCTCAGCCATCATGGGCCCCTGTGCGGGCGGCGCGGTCTATAGCCCCGCCATCACCGACTTCATCATGATGGTCGAGAAAACGAGCTACATGTTTGTGACCGGTCCCCACGTCGTGAAGACCGTGACCCACGAGGACGTAACCTCAGAGGAACTCGGCGGCGCGAGCACGCATGCCTCCAAGAGCGGGGTCACGCACTTCACATACGCCCATGAGGTCGCCTGCCTGCAAGGCATCAAGCGCCTGCTGAGCTACATTCCCCAAAATTGTGAGGAGGAAGCCACGATGCTCCCCTGGGAGGGCGACACACGCAAGCTCATTCCCGCCCTCAACGACATCATACCCGTCACCCCCAACCAACCCTATGACATCAAGGAAGTCATCGAATTGGTGAGCGACGAGGGCAGTTTCATGGAAGTCCATGCCGAGTATGCCGGCAACATCGTCGTGGGCTTTGCCCGGTTGGCGGGTCGCAGCATCGGCATCGTCGCCAACCAACCCTCGGTCTTGGCCGGGGTTTTGGACATCAATGCCTCCAAAAAGGGTGCGCGATTTGTGCGGTTTTGCGATGCATTCAACATTCCCTTGCTGGTGTTTGAGGACGTGCCGGGCTTCTTGCCGGGCACCGATCAGGAGTGGAACGCCATCATCACCAACGGCGCCAAATTGCTCTATGCATTTTGCGAGGCCACCGTGCCGCGCATCACGGTGATCACCCGCAAGGGCTACGGCGGTGCCTATGATGTGATGAATTCCAAGCACATCGGCGCCGACATGAACTATGCTTGGCCCATGGCCGAGATTGCCGTGATGGGTGCCAAGGGAGCTGCCGAGATCATCTTCAGGAAGGAAATCTCAGAGGCCGAAAATCCGG
>JANMIM010000265.1:0-9951 GCA_031375795.1 Bacteroidota bacterium | reverse complement strand
GCAGGCGGGGCAGCCGCTCGTCTTTGGATCGCCTGCGATCAACAACATCGCAGGGTCTGATGTGCCGATCGACGCCTCCCAGTTTTTTGACGAGGCCGACTTGCTCACCGGTTGGATGGATGTGAAGGTCGAGAATCGCCTGCCCATGGAAATCACGAGCCTGTCTTTCTACCTCAGAAATGCCGGCTTGCTCACCAATATCCTGGTGCAAGACACGATGGGGCCGATCCTCCCTGGTGCCACGGAGAGCACAAGTGCCGATCTCGCCGGCAAGACGGTGGAGAGCAACATGGTCGCCAAGCTCAACGACATCGACATTGGCAGCACGCCGCCACTCACGGTGCTGGATACAAATGCCTACATCCGCCTGCAGATCATCGTGCGAGACCTCACCGCCTCGCGGGCGACGGCCGTCTTCCCGGCACAGACCGTCATCAACGATCGCAGCAAGATCAAATACACGTTTGACAACGGTGTGGAGATCACCAAGATCAAGTCCAAAACCGGCCAAGTGGTCCTCGATGCCGTGTCCACGATCTCAGACACCATTGAGTTCTTTTACTCTTTGCCCACGGCCATCAAAAACGGACAGCCAGTGAGCATCTATGGCCGATTGGTGCCTCAGCCCAGCGGAAATTCGACCACGCACGTGGAGCAAGAGCTCGACAATTACTTCATCGACATGACCTACAACGGCGACTCGGTGAACCTGTTTCCATACCACCTCATCGGCAACCTGCTGTACTCTGGGGTGAAAAACACGATGGACCTCACGGATTCGATCGACCTGAGTTATGGCTTGGTCGGCATCAAGCCCGCCTACATCGAGGGTTACCTGGGGCAGAGCACATTCAACTTTGCAGACACCATCGACTTCTCGTTTTTCAGCTCCATCCTCGGTGGCACGCTGGACCTGCGTGCGCCGCAAGTGACCCTGACCCTGAACAACTCGATCGGGGTCGACGGCGAGCTGCGCATCCTGCAGATGGATGCCGTGAACAACCGCACCAACCGCACGGTGGGCCTCACGGGCACGCTCATGAACGGACCCACCGAGGTGCGTGGCCCGCGCCTACCCAATGTCGGGCAGACGGTGAGCACGCCCATCGTGCTCAACCAAAACAATTCCAACATTCGCCCCTTCATCAGCAACCTCCCAGACGAGCTGCGCTTCAACATGGAGGTGCTCGTGAACAAAAACGGCAACCCAGCGCTCCACGACAACTTCGCCACCGACCAGAGCCAAATCAGCGCCTACCTCGACATCGAGGTGCCCTTTGATGGCATCACCGACCACTTGTGGCTCCAAGACACCGTGGACATCAACGTGGGCGACGCCACGCTGCCCAAAGGCATCGAATCGGGCAAGCTCAAGCTGGTGGGCAGCAACCAATTCCCTTTTGAGGCACAGGTGCAGGTGCTTTTCATGGATGCCCAAGGGGTCATCTTTGACAGCCTCTTCAATACGATTCCGACGCTGCCCGCCGGGCGTGTGAACCAGGCAGGCTACGTGGATGTGCCGGGCACAGGGGAACTGGTCGCCGAATGGGATCAAGCCCGGTTTACCGTGCTCAAGCAGCGGGGCGCAAGGGCGGTCACACGCTTTGTCCTCAGCACCAAGCCCAATGGTCAGCCCGTGAAGATCTACACGACTTACGGCATAGACTTCTACCTCGTCGGCGACCTCAGGTACCACTTTGGCACCTAAGCCCCGTCCTTTGTTATGCCCATTTATCCTAATACCGATTTCGATATCTGCAATATGAGAAAAGCTAAAATGCACCTGAGTCTGCTGGCTTTGGTGCTGCTTTTTGGAAACTTGAGCGCCCAGTATGGCCTCCAAAGCACCCTGCTGCGCGACCATGTGTGGAGTCAGGCAAGTCAGCCTGCCAACATCGTCGAGGGCGACTTTGAAAAGTTTCGCTATGGCGCCCAGGGCAGTTTTTGGCTTGGGAATACCCATGCACCCCTCGCTGGCATCTTTGCAGACAGCGGCTACATCACCGAGGCTGTCAAGGATCGTCTGATCGGCGATCTCAAACCCAATGAAAACATCAGCGGCGGTTATCACCTGAACCTGGCCTCGGTGAACCTGAAGTTTGGCGAGCAGCGGTTTGGATTCTACCTCGACGAATATGCCTCGATCTACGCTCGATTCAACAATCCCCACACCCTGGGCCTGGTCTTGAAGGGCAATGGGGCATACGCCGGCGACACGGTAAGTGATCAAAACATGTCTGCAAAATTCCTGCGCACCCGCGAGCTCGGCATCGGCACCGGCTGGAAATGGGACAAATTCAGCCTCGGTGTGCGTCTGCGACTCAAGCAGGGCATCAAGATGGCCGACCTTTCATTCCTCAACTACTCCCTGTACACAGCGCCCAATGGCACACAGGTGCATGCCCAGGCCGACTACGACGTGTACCTGACCAAAAAGCTGGGCAAGACCAAACTCTTTGAATTTCAGGGATATGGATTTGGGGTGGATGTCGGTGCGCGCTACGCTTTCAGTGACAAGTTTGACGTGGATGTCGCCGCCAACGATGTGGGGTTCACGTCTTGGGCCACCAACAACATCAACGATACCGTGGATGTGAACTGGGAAGGCATCACCATCGCCAGCCTGTTGCAGGACAGCATCTCGGCGATCGTGGACCAACAAGTCGATTCGATCAAGGGCCTCTTGCTGCCCGACACCACCGATGCGCGCCGCATGGTGTACTCGCCAATGCAGGTGCGTGCCGCTGCCACATTTCATTTCAATGAAAAAGCCAGCCTCTCAGCCCAGGTCGTTTGGTACCCCTTGGCTGTCGGAGCGCATTCGCGGCTGCCGCTCATCGGCCTCACCTACCAGCACGAGGTGGTCCAGGGACTCACCCTCGGTGCCAATGCCTATGGCTTGGGACTTGACTCCTATGGGGTAGGTGCGCTTGCCGACTATCGATTCACGATCGGCTCGGCGACTTTTGATGTCATGGCTGGGTCTGACAATGTGCTCGGCTGGATCGCGCCCACGATCGGGCGCGGCATGAACGTCTTTGCTGGCGTCGGTGTCGGATTCTGACCAATTCCCACAAAGAGAAAAATAAATGCCTAACGCTGCTGTCATGCCCGGCCTATCTTTGGGAACTGTGAAGCAGATTCTTTGGACTACCTTGTTGCTTTTGACTGCGATGGTATCGGGCTGCAGGCTCCGACCCGATGTGTTTGTGCCCGAGGGCGACCTGAGCTTCGATCGGGACACGGTCTTTTTTGACACCATCTTCACCTCGCTGCCCTCGCCCACCGAGCGGCTCGTGGTGCGCAACGAGAGCGGCAAAAACATGCTGATTTCCACGATCAAGCTGGAGTCTGCGACCGATTACAGCATGATCTTTGACGGCATCACCGCCAATGAGGTCAAGGACTATGAGTTGGAAGACGGGGACTCCGCGATCGCATTCATCAAGTTTACATCCGACGAAAAAGACCAATTTTCCCGCGATCGGCTGCTCTTTACCGTCGGCGATCAAACGCAAAAGGTCGACATCGAGGCCTATGTGTTTGATGCAATCTTCTACCGCGATTCAGTCTTGGGTGGATTTGGGAGCGGCAGCCTCACGGTGATGGGACCCGACAAAAAACACCTCATCGACGGCCCATTGTATGTCGCAGACGGCCATACCTTGCGCATTTTGGCCGGGACGCAACTGTATTTCACCCCACGCAAGGACGAGGGTTTCAACCTCACGTCCTCGATCGTGGTGTTTGGCCGCTTGATCGTGGAGGGCGCGATGGGCAATGAGGTCGTGTTTCAGCAGACCCGCATGGGTGAGCGCTATGAGGAATCGGGCGGACAATGGCGCGGCATCGCATTTGCCAACATTTCCAAGGCCAATTCAATCGACCATGCGATCATCAAAAACGGCCTGATCGGTGTGTACCAAGAATATGAAAACAGCGGCGTGAGCCCAAAGGTGAGCATCACCAACACCGAAATCAGAAGCATGGGAGCCTACGGCATCCTCTCGATCGGCTACACGCCTTTCTTGCCGAGCTATCCACAGTTGCGGGTCGACAACTGCCTGATACACAATTGTGTGGAAGGCACCGTCGGGATCTATGGCGGCGGCAATTGTGAATTCCGCCAAACCACCCTCGCCAATTACACCGTCGATTTCACCCGCAACAAGCCTCAACTCGTGGTGAGCAATTACGACTCGGCGACCGTGTTTCCGATCAAGGTGCGGTTTGAGAATTGCATCATCTGGGGATCTGAGGAGGAGGAGTTTGCGCCCGACAGCTTTCCTGCCGGCAATGAGTACGATGTCACGTTTCAAGCGTCCATGGTTCGAACAACCAAGCCTGTCAAAGGTTACAATGCTATTACGGCGAATACATTGGAGTTTCCAAAGTTTGTAGAGCCCACAGCATCTGGCCCCGAAGAGCGGAATTATCGGCTCAGTGCCGGTAGTCCCGCGATCAACCTGGGGCAGTTGCTGCCCGGCCTGTTGCGAGACAAGGAGGGGAGGGCCTACTTCCTGCGGCCCGATGCAGGCTGCTATGAGTTTATCGAGTGAATCAGTACTTTTGCGCCATGGAAGAAAACAGTGCCTTGGGCCTGATGCTGCAAAGCAACCGGCTGGGGGAAGCAGAAAAATCAATCGCTGAAAAGGTGATTGCGGCCCAGCGAATCTCGGACGACGACGCACTTTACCTCTACGAGCACGGCGACCTCCCTTTTTTGTCGCTCCTTGCCAATGTGGTGCGTGAGCGCAAGCAGGGCAAAAAGACCTTCTTCAACCGCAATTTCCACATCGAGCCGACCAATGTCTGCGTTTATTCCTGCACATTTTGTTCGTACAGCGAGAAAATCAAGAAGCGCACCGATGGTTGGGAGCTGTCCCTCGGGCAGATCATGCACCAAGTGATGGCTTATGACGGCAAGCCCGTCACCGAGGTACATATCGTGGGCGGTGTGATGCCGCAATACGACCAAGCATTTTACCAAGAACTTTTCAAGGCAATCAGGGCGCATCGCCCGGAATTGCACATCAAGGCGCTCACGCCGGTGGAATACCACTATGTGTTCAAGAAAGCCAAGGTGAGTTATGAGGAGGGTCTGAAGGCGATGATCGCCGCAGGCTTGGACTCCATGCCTGGCGGTGGCGCAGAGATCTTCCATGCAGAGATTCGCGATCAGATCGCCGGCGGCAAATGCTCTGGCGACGAGTGGTTGGAAATGCATGAGACCTTTCACAAGCTCGGCAAGCGCTCCAATGCGACCATGCTGTATGGGCACATCGAGGAATATTGGCACCGCGTGGACCACATGCGCCAACTCCGCGAGTTGCAAGACCGCACCGGCGGGTTCCAGACCTTCATTCCATTGAAATTCAGGAATCAAAACAACCAACTGAGCCATCTCAAGGAAGTCTCGGTGATCGAGGACCTGAAAAACTACGCGATCGGCCGCATCTACCTCGACAATTTCGACCACGTGAAGGCCTACTGGCCCATGATCGGCCGTCGCACGACGCAGGTTGCGCTGTCCTTTGGGGTGGATGACATCGACGGTACGATCGACGACACCACCAAGATCTACTCCAAGGCGGGCGCCGAGGACCAAAACCCTGCCATGAGCACCCAAGACCTCATCGTCTTGATCCGCAAGGCAGGTTTCGAGCCCGTGGAGCGCGACACGCTCTACAACGTCGTCCATGATTTTTCCAAGGAAGAATTTCAGCCTGAGCCGATCGCCTAATCACCGCTGGGCATGCCTCAAATCTATCTGATAAGACACGGGGAGACCGAATACAACCGCCGAAACATCGTGCAGGGCGGAGGCATCGACTCTGATCTCAACGATACCGGACGGCAGCAAGGCATGGCCTTCTTCCAGCAATACGGGCACATCAAATTCGACAAGATCTACTGCACGGAGCTCAAGCGCACCCGGCAGACGTTGGTGCACTTTGCGGCGCAAGGTCACGCAATCGAGACCTTGCCCGAGCTCAACGAGTTTGGCTGGGGCGTTTTGGAAGGGGCAGAGGGTGACGAATTTGTGCGCGCACAATTCGAGCGGATCCTCACCGCCTGGCGCTCGGGCGACTTGCATGCGCGCGTGGACCAAGGCGAGAGCCCCTTGGAAGCCTGGGACCGTGCGCGGCCGGGCATCGAGCGCGTGCTGCGCGAGACCCCACAGGATGGCAAGGTGCTCATCTGCTCCCATGGCCGCATCATGCGTGTCGTGCTCGCCCAGTTGTCGGGTTATGGCCTGCACCAAATGGACCTTTTCCCGCATCAAAACACAGCCTTGAACATCCTCGGTACCATTCCCGGTTCGGGCGAGCTACATCCGCCCGCCTCGATCGACCGATTCCGCATTCACAAGCTCAACGACGTCTCACACCTCCAATGATCCGCATCGCGCTCGTTTCGTACTTCAACACACGGCCCTACATCGACGGCTTGCAGCATTGGTTTGGTGAGGACGAACTGTCGCTGCGGGAGATGCCCCCCAGCGAATGTGCCGAGGCGCTCAAGCGTGGCGAGGCCGACATGGCCTTGTTGCCGGTCGGCGCATTGGCCGACTTTGAAGACATCACCGTCATGAAGGACCATTGTATCGGGGCAGACGGCAAGGTCGACAGCGTGTTTCTGTTTTCGCATGTGCCGATCGCCGAGGCCACGGCGATGGTGCTCGACCCCCACAGCCGCAGCTCAAACGGCCTTGCAAGCGTGCTATTGCAGGAATACTGGCAGCGCGACATCCCCAAGGTGGCACCTTCTGGGGAGCGTTTTTCACAAATCCAGGGTACAGTCTGTGGTGTCGCCATCGGCGACAAGGCATTTGCGATGAGCGATCAATTTCCCCACGTCTACGACTTGGCTGAGATGTGGAAACGGTTCACGGGCTTGCCATTTGTGTTTGCCGTGTGGGCCTACCGCAGGGAGGCCGTGTCGCAGGTGCAATTGGACCGCATCAGGATGGCGCTGGAGTGGGGGAGGGTGAATCGCCAAAAATCTGCGGTCAAGTGGGGTGCGACCTATGGCTATGCGCCACACGATGCCGAAAACTACATCCTCCACTCGATTTCCTATGAATTTGATTCCGCCAAGCACGAAGCCATGAAAAAATACTTTGGGCTATTGCAACAAATTCCGGTCGCACAATTACAAACGCCCTGATCGCAAAGGCTACCGATGGCGGCACAAAGAATGTCCCTTGGCCCCCCTGATTGTTCATAACTTAGCCTTGAAGGCTGCCATAGATTTGGGAAATTCAAGACTTTTTGGCTATTTGGGCCACGTTGATCGCCAGATGGCGTAATATGCTGTTTTTGTCCACGAATAGAATAGAATCCTTCATTACCATGAGTCAGAAAATAAAAGTATTGTTTCCACTTGATTTTGAAGACACATCTTTGAAAGCGCACCCGACTGCAGAGTACCTCGCCAAGGTGTATGACGCTGAGATTTTCCTGATCAACGTTTTGGAGCCGCCGGCAGCAGCTGCAAGGTTGTTTTCGAGCTTCGATGAGGCAGATGCCCGCAAAAAAACCAACCTGGCGATGGACAAGTTCATCAAGGACCATGGTGATGCCAGCATTGTCTACAACAAGATCATCAAGGTCGGCAAGCCATGGAAATGCATCATCGAGGCCGCCACGGAGCTCTCTGCCAACATCATCATCATGGGCACGCACGGAGCCTCTGGCCTGGGCGAGATCTTTGCGGGCACCAACGCCGCGCGTGTGATCAGCACCGCGCCTTGTCCCGTGATCACCTTGCAGCAACAAGGCAAGACCCCCGGCTACTCCAAGATCTTGCTGCCGATCGACTTGTCGCGTGAGACAGGGGAAAAATTGGAATTGGGAGTGGAGTTTGCGCAGAATTTTTCCGCCGATTTGATGGTGGTGTCCATTTTGAAGGGCAAGAGCGAGCGCGACAAGGAGCGCCTGCAAAGCCGCATGGCCAAAGCCGTCGCTTTCATCAAAAAACACAATGTGAAGGTCGAATCCACGATGCTCGTCGCCAAGGGAGACGTGAGCAAGGTCGTGCTGGACTATGCGAGCGAAGTCGGCGTGGACCTGATCATGATCATGACCCAGCAGGAAGAAAACGGAGGATTGCGCACCACCTTCTTGGGCACAGACTCAGCGCACGTCGTAAATCACTCCAAGATACCGGTGCTTTCCATCAAGCCCAAGCGTGAGTATCGTGCAGCCCAGACGGTCGGTAGCCACTTCGGCTAAGTCGCCCATGAGATAGCCTCCAAGGGTACTACAGGTTTGTATTGCATGAGGAGATAAGGAGAAAAGGTTGGTTTTGCACGCGGCAAAGTCCCGAATTGGCTGCAAAAGCTCGAATCGGGATGCTTTTATCCAAGTTGCCGGATTGTAAACCATGCTTTTTCTCCTTATGTTTGCCTCGAAAATTGGCAGTACACCCTTCAGGTATTTAGATTAGTAGTAAGATTTCGTCGAATGAGGCAACTTAAGATCAGTAAGCAGATCACCAACCGCGAGTCACAATCGCTGGACAAGTATCTGCAGGAAATCGGAAAGGTCGAATTGCTCACCCCAGATGATGAGGTGGAATTGGCACGTCGGATCCGTGAAGGTGACCAAGCCGCGCTGGAAAAGCTCACCAAAGCCAACCTCAGGTTTGTGGTGTCGGTGGCCAAGCAATACCAAAACCAAGGTCTGTCGCTCGGAGACTTGATCAACGAGGGCAACCTGGGCTTGATCAAGGCCGCCAAGCGTTTTGATGAAACCCGTGGTTTCAAGTTCATTTCCTACGCCGTTTGGTGGATTCGCCAGTCGATTTTGCAAGCATTGGCCGAGCAGAGCCGCATCGTGCGCCTCCCGCTCAACAGGGTCGGTGCCTTGAACAAGATCGGCAAGGCTTTTTCAAAGTTGGAGCAAGAGTTTGAGCGTGAGCCGTCGCCCCAGGAGATCTCCGAGATCTTGGAAGGCATGAGTGAAAACGAGGTGCAAGACACCCTCAAAATCTCAGGCCGTCACATCTCCATGGATGCGCCGCTCGTGCAAGGTGAGGAAAACCGCTTGCTCGACGTCTTGGAAAACGAGGAAGAACCCGATCCCGACAGTGGATTGATCAACGAGAGCCTGAGCAAGGAAGTCGAGCGCGCCCTGAGCACGCTCACGCAGCGCGAAGCCGAAGTGATCAGGCTGTATTTCGGCATCGGTGTCGAGCATTCCCTCACATTGGAGGAAATCGGCGAGAAATTTGACCTCACACGTGAGCGTGTGCGCCAAATCAAAGAAAAAGCAATCCGCAGGCTGCGTCACACCAGCCGCTCCAAGGGCCTCAAGGCTTATTTGGGATAAATTTAGGGAGCAGGTAGTAGGTAGCAGGTAGAAGTTGTAAATGACAACTACTCCCTGCTACCTACTACTTTCTACCTACTACCTGCCGAATCGTTTGCTTAATTTTGCCCCATGCAAAACCGTCCCCGCCGCAACCGGCAGTCCAAGGCTATCAGGGAAATGGTGCGCGAAACGCGCATTGTCCCCAGCCAATTGGTCTATCCATTTTTCCTGATCCAAGGCGAAGGCCAAGCCATCGAAGTCGCTTCGATGCCGGGCATTTACCGCTATACGATCGACTTGATGCTCAAGGAGATCGGCGAATGCCTCGATTTGGGGATCAACAATTTCATCCTGTTTCCGGCATTCACCGAGGACCAAAAGGACCCCGAGGCGACGATCAGCTGGGACAAGGACAATTTTTATTTACGGGCCATCCGGATGGCCAAGCAGCAATTTCCAATGGCCACGATCATCACCGACGTGGCCATGGACCCCTACAGCTCAGACGGGCACGACGGCCTGGTGCGCGATGGGCAGATTCTCAACGATGAGACACTGCCGATCTTGGCGCGCATGGCCGTGGCGCAAGCGATGGCTGGCGCCGACATCATCGGCCCCAGCGACATGATGGACG
>JANMIM010000258.1:0-2154 GCA_031375795.1 Bacteroidota bacterium | reverse complement strand
AAGTTCATGGCCGACATCTGGAGCCCAGATGGCGGTGCAACTTGGACTGCACGTTATGTCTCCCCAGTGCTTTGCTTCCGTACGCCAGCTTTTGGCGCTACCGCAACCACGATCACGATGGACAACAGCACCCAGCTTGCTCGCTCCGAAGACGGCTCCATGCTGTTCTTTGCATGGGCTGACTCTGACACCGCCCTCGTCGGTGGCAACCAAAATGGTGTGGGTTTTGGCGAATCTACCAACAGCGCACCAAACCTGCGCGTTGCAGCAGTGGCTGTGGACGTCGCTGGCCAGAGCTACCCAATGATGGTGACCGACGGCGATCCTAGCTGGCAGGGCCGTGCGCTCTTCCCAACCATGGCTCCTGAAGTCATTACCCTCCCAGGCAACTGCTACAAATTGCCTATCGTGATGGGCGAGATGCCTGCTTCCGAGCCGATCGATCCTACCAACTGGTGGTATTTCGGCAACGATGTCACCATCTGCGCAACCGACCTTTGCAACCCAGCCACGATGACCTTGGCATGGGATCAATTCTACACCGCCGCCTCCAACCCTCCTTGCACCCCTGTTGCAGTCGGTGTGAAAGACGTCGTGGCGAGCAGCGTTGTCCTTGGCAATGCCTATCCAAATCCTACCACCAACAGTGCCATGATTGCATTTGAACTGCCTGCAACTGCTACCGTCTCCATGGAGTTGGTAAACATGTTTGGTCAGCAAGTGGCTGTCCTCGCCAACGGCGAGTACACCGCTGGTGCACACAAAGTCACTGTGAACACTGAGAAATTGGCTGCTGGCGTGTACTTCTATAGCCTGCGCACCAATGACCAAGTGCTGAGCAATCGCTTGGTGGTTTCCAAGTAATTGGATCCAAAATGATAAAAAAAGGCTGACCAATACGGTCAGCCTTTTTTTTTGTGCCTCATTTCACCTCCCCTCGTCAACCTGCATTGCATTTGGCATCAAAGGGGATCGAATATCGCCCGATTTTGGGCGAAAATTTTGAATTCCACGCGGGTTTGTATAAATTCGTTCCTTATCAACACTCTTCATAATTATGAGAAAAACACTACTTATTGCCACACTTGCGCTTGCAGGAATCCCTGCCATCGCCATGGCACAGCAACCCACCCGCAAGGCGGTGATTGCTTCGCCCTCGCAACTTCATGAACGCAGCTACATGGGGCCGCGTCGCAACGAAAGCCTGAATCTGTATTCCGACCAGCAGATGCTGGTCGCCAAGCCTGTAGTCACTCCGCCGATGGCAACTGCACAAGCTGGCAAGATTGCCGCCATCAACCCCATCCCGCTGGGTACGTCAAGCAATGCCCTCACCTGCCTCCGCAACGAGCAAAATCAAGTCGCCGTGGACAATGCCACCGATGCGATTGCATTCATTCACCGACAAGACATCACGGTTTGGGGCGGTGGCACGACTGAGAACGGAAGATATCGCTATGATCTATCGATCGACGGAGGAGCCACCTTCTCCAACGACCAGGGCCCCTTGCAGAGCCTCTACACCAACTATGGCAGGTATCCCAATTGCATGTTTTTCAATGAAACTGGCACCACAAATCCATTCAATGAGAAGCTATTGTACGTGGGCCCAGCAAACCGTTTCCCGACGCCGGGATGGCTCGGACAAGTGAATGGCGTGGCTGAAGTCACCAACAGTGGTTCACCCACCGCTACAGAGCACTATGATTTTGTCACAGATCCTGTGTTGCTTCCTGGTGGACTTTGCCAGGGCCTGCCAGGTGAGTTTTGGGCGGTCGAATTTTCTTCCCCGGACGGAACCGTACTGTACGATACACTGCGAGTCTTGAAAGGCGTCTGGAACAGCGGTACGAGCGACGTCACCTGGTCGGTCTTTGCCAAGATCCTTCCTGGATACGACCTTAGCTTTGATGGCTCGATCGGTGCCGTGGGACCAGACATTGCATTCTCACCAGACGGCATGACCGGCTACATCGGCATCGTCGGCAACATAACTGCAGGTACCAATACCAACAACGAGACGCTGATGCCGATTTTCTGGAAAACTTCTGACGGCGGCGCCACTTGGGGCAACCCAGTGGAGGTAGACCTGGACGCCATGCCATGGATCGCTGACTCGCTCCAGACACTGTGGGAGGACTCGCTCGGCAACCC
>JANMIM010000231.1:0-3636 GCA_031375795.1 Bacteroidota bacterium | reverse complement strand
GAGATTTTGTTTCGAGTCTTTGGTCATAAATCATGCTATTCTCAACCAAATATAATGATCAGGAGGCTGCTAACCAAGGAATTCGATTTTGATCAACTATGATCGGGCCTTGCAAATCGAGAGATTTCAGCTTTTCTCCTTTCCTTTGCCTTCATGAATGAAGATTTGCTGCCCAGTTTTCAGAAATTGTTCCAGGTCGTGCATGAGCTGCGTGAAAAATGCCCTTGGGACCGCGTCCAGACCAAGGAGAGCCTGCGCCACCTCACGATCGAAGAGGTGTATGAGATGAGCGACGCGATCTTGCAAGACGACTGGCAGGAGCTCAAGACCGAACTGGGCGACATCTTGTTGCATGTCTTGTTTTATTCGCGGTTGGGAGAGGAGCAGGGCCATTTTTCCACGACAGACGTGCTCAACACCCTCACCGAGAAGCTCATTCGCAGGCACCCGCACATCTATGGGGACATGCAAGCCGACAGCGCCGAGGAAGTGACGCGCAACTGGGAGCAGATCAAGATGTTGGAGAAGAAGGATCAGAAGAAGAAGACCGTCCTCAGCGGCGTGCCCCAAGGCATGCCAGCGCTCATCAAGGCCCAGCGCATGCAGGAAAAGGTAGCCTCGGTGGGTTTTGACTGGGAGGAACCCGAGCAAGTCTGGCTCAAGGTGCAAGAGGAATTGGAGGAGCTCAGGGCAGAGGCTCAACTGCACCAAGCCAACGGCGACAACCATGAGCGGCTGGAGAAGGAGTTTGGCGACCTCTTGTTTTCGCTGGTGAACTATGCACGGTTCATGAAGATCAATCCAGAGGATGCCTTGGAGCACACCAACCGCAAATTCAGAAGCCGATTTGAGTTCCTGGAGGCCAAGGTCAGCGAATCGGGGCAGAATCTCAAGGACATGTCCCTGGCGGAAATGGATGTAATCTGGGAGGAATCCAAGGCGCATTTTGCATAACCCGAATCCCGTTTCCAGGGCTTGTGGTTGCAGGTAGGCAATAGAAAACCTCTGAATCTCAGGTAGCGGCATCCAAAAAGGGGATGCCCACGACCCCCTAACTGAACAAAAAAAGGCATATTCTTACATCCAAAAACTGGAAAGTGCTGGCTTTCAATGGGAGAGGCCTCATTTCGTTCTTGGAGGTGTGGTTTGTTTGGCTGAATTTGGCTAATATTATCGCTTGTAATAAGTACGCAATTCGAATTGGAGCTGTCCCTTTATGGCTAATTCAGAAAATTTGGACCCCTTATATAAGATCATCAAGCAACTCTCAGAGGAAGAGTTTGATGATATTTACCAGAATCTTACTTCCAACAAGGCTGAGAAAAGCGCCCTTTTCTTGAAGACCATTCGGGAGAGTGACAATCCGGTCGAAGATTTCCTTGAAAAGCAAGACATCTCGGCCTCTGCCTTCTATGTTTTGAAGTCCAGGCTCAACCAAAAAGTGGAGAGCTTCCTGCTCAATCGCCTCGGCGATCCCAAGATGGAAGCCATCCACAAGGTTTTCAAAGTCTACGACCTCATTTTCAACAGCCCCCGCGAGATCTCGGTCACCACGCTCAAGCGTTTGGAAAAGACGATGATCGAGATCGACAACCCGCTGGTGCTCATGGTCGTGTACCGTGCGCTCAAGATGCTGCACAACCACGACGATGAAAACAGGATCGAGTACGACAAGCTTTTTAACCAAGCTGTCGCATTCTACCTCACCACCGAAAAAGCGATCAACGCCGTCATGGCCTTTTTCAGGGCCTATGAGCGATTCTACCTGGGGCGCCGCAAGTCAGACTTCAATGAGATGATCAAGATCATTGAAAGCGTCAACAATCTCAACAACCTCTACGACTCGCAGCGCATCTACATTTGCAAGTCGATCATTCACCTGTATTCCCGACAGTTTCTGGACCTGCCTGAGCGCGTGCTGGACATCATGGACCCACAGGAAGAGGTTTTTGAGCGCTGCTTCACGATCTTGGAAAACGGCAAGGAAGACATCCTCTTCAAGAACATCAACTTGATCTTTGACTTTCTGCGCTTCCTGTATTACCACAACCAAAAGCAAAGGGAGCGTGAGCGCATCTACTTCGAATTGCTTGATTACAAGATAGAGGAACTGCTCACCGACTTCAATTTTGGAATGGAGTGCTCGCAGATCCTATTTTTTAAGCTGGAGCGACACCTCGCAGACGACACGCTCGATGAGATGCTGCAAGACTACAAGCAGTACATCCGCAAGATCGACATCGACTCAGACCGCACGGTCACCTTTGTGAACTACTCGATGTTTCAGGCCTACGTGGCGTTTTACTCCAAGAACTTCGAGAATGCATCCCGCATCCTCTACCGCATGCGCAACAAGGTGAACCTGCGCAAGTTCCCGCACATGGATGCCGAGGTGAAGCTATTCTTGTCGCTCACCTACGTGCTGCAAGATGAGGTGGACCTGGCAAACCAGTTGATCTTGAGTTTGCAACGGCAGTTCAAGAAATCCACTTTCTCCGAATACCAAAACGGTCGCTTGTTCCTCAAGATCCTCTCCAACCGCCTCAGTGGCAAGTCTGCCAAGAAGGTGGGACAAACCAAGAAGCTGCTGGAGGAGTACAACGAGAGCAACCAAGGGATCAAGGCATTCTTGCCCTACCTCGATCTTGGCTTGGCCTTCAACGGCAATGTCAACGCCAAGGGATCTGATTGAAAGAATTAGGAAGATACCAAAAAGTAAAGGGACCCATAGGGTCCCTTTTTTATTACTTGAAGGAAAATCCTTACATCAAATCGTGATCGCCTGGAGGTACCTGGAGTTGAGTGGCTTGTTGAGGTACTTCTTCACAAATCGGTTGCTTGCGGCCCTGTCGATGTCCCTCGGACTGATCGAGGAGGACAGCATGATGATCTTGCTTTTGTCTAGTATTGGAGACTCCAACTTCTCAAATTCTTCCAAGAACTGGAACCCATCCATGATGGGCATATTGATGTCCAAAAAGATCAAATCAGGCAGATTCTCCCCATTCTTGGAATTCACTCGAAGGAAATCCAGCGCGTCTGTACCCGTCTGAAAGACCATCACCCTTTCGGAGAAATTATTGGACTCGATGATCTTCTGATTGATGATGTTATCAATCTCATCTTCATCGATCAACATTACGAATTTATAAGCTGGTGACATACACTGTATAGCTTTACTAAAAGTACGGTGCTCATTAAAAGCAACTCAAATATAACGCAACATGGGTTTCTTCCCAATCTTTTTTGAAGATTCTGCAAAAAATAATGAAAAAACTACACCCCCCTGATTGGATCATTCTTAGGAAGACAAGATCTGGGCGGTGGATGGATGGGGATCGAGGCCGAATGTTTTGACGAGATCGTCGGCAGAAAAACGCCACCGAGGCAGAAAAGATCGCCTCCTCGCATGGCAAGTGCCGCACGTGAAACAGGTGGTCCCTGAAGTGTGGAAACCCCGATTGACCTTGCGATCGATGCGGCTCGCTCGAATCAGGCGCCTTTCCAGTCTGGATTGCGTTTTTCCATGAATGCGCTCATGCCTTCCTTCTGGTCCTCGGTCGCAAACAGCAAATAGAAATTCTTGCGCTCAAACAGCAACCCGTCGTCGAGCGAGCTGTCAAACGCCTTGAGGAC
>JANMIM010000222.1:0-2826 GCA_031375795.1 Bacteroidota bacterium | reverse complement strand
AATGCGATCAAGTTTACCAAGACCGGGACCATCACGATTCACGTGGGCCTGCTGCAAGAGGACGCGCAAAAAGCCACCATCGAATTTTCCATCACGGACACCGGCATCGGCATCGCCGAGGACCGGCTGCAAGATATTTTCAAGAATTTTGAACAGGCGCATCTCGAGACGAGCAGCGCCTACGGGGGTACCGGCTTGGGATTGGCGATTGTGAAACAGCTCGTGGAGCTGCAAAATGGCGCTGTCTTCGTCAAAAGCCAACTCGGCCAAGGGTCTACCTTCAGCTTCCTGCTGAGTTTTGCAAAGCAGGCTTCAGATACCCATCCCAAAAGCGCTCTCTCCCCAGAGCACACAGACGCGCATCAGATGGCCGCAGGAATTTCCAAGAAGGCGAGACTATTGGTCGCCGAGGACGTGACATTGAATCAATTGCTCATTCGCATGATTCTCGAGGATTTTGGGTTTGATGTGGACATCGCAGCAAATGGGAAAATTGCGATCCAAATCATGCAGGAAAATGAATATGACCTTGTGCTGATGGATTTGCAAATGCCGGAAATGAATGGCTTTGAAGCGACCTCCTACATTCGCAATACGCTGAAATCCAGCATTCCCATCATTGCATTGACGGCAGATGTCACGCCCACAGACATCGACCGATGCTACGCGATCGGCATGAACGATTATGTTTCCAAGCCCATCGATGAGAAGTTGTTGTACAATAAAATCGTGGGGTTGTTGGGGGTTTGAGGTTTATTTGAGGAGTCCAAGACCTCTGGTGCGCCATGGCGTAACGATCGAACATTTGCCTCCGGCAAGCGAGAATAAGCGTCGTTTGCCGAAGGCAAATGGTCATTAAACATGAAACGCGGAGGATTCGGTCGGGCTGACAAGTGTGGCAACCTAGATGTTCCTTACAAACATGATGGCAAATGCAGCATGTTCAGATGGGGTTGATCATATTTGGATTCCGCAGGTTCCACCTGCGCCGCGTCCCGCACGAAGTGCGGGGGCTACTGAGCGTCAAGCCCTATGGGCTTGTCTGGATTGTCATAGCGAGCCCATAGGGCTTTACGCTCAGTAGCCCTGGGTGTCCACGGAACGTGGATACCCAGGGAAACATCAAGATATATATGATCCAATGTTGCAGATTCAGAACTCCTGACCTGCCCCGTAAATTGAGGAAATAGGGCATGGCCCCCGCAAACTGAAATGATGGCAAATTCCCATTCAAGGAGGCATTCATGGATCTACCGAAAATCAATGCTCGATCGCGCCCTTACAGGGCTTGGGGTGGTGGGTGCCGCAGACGATGGGCCTTGCCCATCGCTGACATATCACGCCCTTGCAGGGCTGTTGGAGTGGCCAATAGCCCCGCAGGGGCGCAATATGTCAGCGTAGGGCAAAGCCCTACGATACAAATCACACACCACCCGTAGCCCCGCAGGGGCGCGATATCCACGGAATCAATGATAGCCATCCTACACAAAAATCAGCAATACAGAATTATGGTCGAGCGCCTCAAAACGCCTGTTGAACGCCGAATTGCGGCCCAATCAGTTTGCGTAACGTCAGGAGTTCTGAGATTGAGTTCGCCCAAAGAGACAAATTTCCTGCGTCCACCGCGATCCAACCTACCCCATCTCAAGACATCCGATCCATATACCAATGCAGCTCCTTCTCCATCTTCTTGTATTTGAACGCCGTCGTGATGATCTTTTTCAAGCGGAAAAAGGCCGTCTCGCTTTTCACGACGTAGTCGAATGCACGGTGGTGCATGCAATCCACGGCGACCTCGATCTTGTCTTGCGACGAGAGCATGATCACCGGTATGTCGGGATTGTAGGCCTTGATTTTGTCCAAGGTCGCGATCCCGTTCATGGCCTTTTTGTCGATGCCGTCGAGGTGGTAATCCAGGATGATCACATCCGGGAATTTAGGCAGGTTGGCGACGCATTTCTCCCCTGTCGCAAAGGTGTGGATTTCAAAATCCGCGTGTTCCAAAAATTCAATTTCCAATGTCTTCAAGAACAAGGCATCATCATCGACTAAAAATAATTTAATTTTCTCGCTCTTCATCACTTTGTGGTTCTAATTCTCCTCAATTCTTCTTCCAATTCCAAACATGCCTGTTCACAGACACGACCCAATTCCGCCACGAGCTCGTGGATGGAATCTGACTGCTGCTGCGAATTCGCGTATTCTTGTACCCTTTTGGCCATCGTCTCAAACTCGACGCCGATGCCCATGATGGCAAAGGAAGGGATCATCTTGTGGACGGCGGCATGCAGTCCCTGCCAATCCTGGTCTATCAATCCCTGCCGCATCGCAACGACCAAGGGAGGCGTTTGCTCGATGTAGATCGAGATCATTTCCATCATCAAATCGGGATTGGCCTTGGTGCGCGCCGACAAGTAGGCCAAGTCGATGCATCTCAACTTGGAATCGTCGATCAGCATAGGCATCGCAATATCTGGCATTTCTTTCATTCTGGACATCGGTTTCTTGACATGCGAAAGGATTTTGGTATAGAGCAAGCGCTCGTCGATGGGTTTGGCGAGGTAGTCATCCATGCCGACCTCGTTGCATTTGGCGAGGTCCACGGTGGTCACGTCTGCCGTGAGCGCGATGATCGGGATCTTGGAATGCAAAACATTGCGGATGTAGGCCGTGGCCTCAAAGCCATTCATCACGGGCATCTGCAAGTCCATCAAGATGATGTCGTAGGACTTGCTTTGGAGCTTCTCAATGGCGATCTGCCCATTGGCGGCGATGTCGCGGTCGAATCCAAAGTCGTCGAGCAAGGTGCGCATCAACAATTGGTTG
>JANMIM010000200.1:0-2444 GCA_031375795.1 Bacteroidota bacterium | reverse complement strand
CCAAGATGAAACGTAGCATCGCCTATCAACACATTAAAGAGCAACACGCTCACGATAACGGTGACTGCACCTGTCACGCCCACGATCAGCATCAGCGCAAACCCTGGGACGACGATTTGCGCTGGCACGAACGTCACGTTCACGGCCACCATCACCAATGGCGGCGGCAGCCCCTCTTATCAATGGTTTGTGGGCGGGTCGCAAGTAGGAAGCAATTCACCCACATACAGTTCATCAGGGCTGGCCAATGGAGCGCTCGTGACTTGCGTAGTCACGACTTCCTTGACCTGTGTCACGGGCGGCTCGGCCACCAGCAATACGCTGACCATGACGGTGAACCCGACCGTGGCCACTTCCTTGAGTATCACTGTGAGCCCCAACGACACCATCTGTGCGGGAACTAGCGTCACGTTCACAGCTGTGCCCGTCAATGGAGGTTCGCCCACATATCTGTGGCGTATTAATGGAGGCTCGACAGGCATCACGACTTCGACTTTTGCCACCACCGGCCTCACGAATGGACAAGTGGTCACCTGCGACATGGGCAGCAGCCTTACTTGCCCCTCCCCTGCGACAGCCGTCAGCAATCCAATAACCATGACGGTGAATCCGGTCGTTTCGCCCACGATCACCATAACTGCAAGCCCGGGTACGACGATTTGCGCGGGTACCGTCGTCACCTTCTCCGCCAGCATCACCAATGGCGGCAGCAGCCCCTCTTACCAATGGTTTGTGGGCGGCTCGCCAGTAGGCGGCAATTCACCCACATTCAGCACATCGAGCCTGATCAATGGGAATACGGTGACTTGCACGCTCATCAGCAACGCACCCTGCGCCACTGTGTCCACGGTGAACAGCAACACGCTCACGATCACCGTGACTGCACCCGTCACGCCCACGATCAGCATCAGCGCCAACCCGGGCACGACGATATGCGCGGGCACCAACGTCACATTTACGGCCAGCGTCACCAATGGTGGCGGCAGTCCGTTTTATCAATGGTCTGTGAACGGAGCGCCCGTAGGAAGCAACTCATTCACCTACAGTACATCAGGGCTGGGCAATGGAGATACGGTGACTTGCGTGATGACGACTTCATTGACCTGTGTCACGGGCAGCTCGGCCACCAGCAATACGCTGACCATGACGGTGGAGCCCGTGGTGACGCCTACGATCAGCATCAGCGCAAACCCAGGCTTCCCGGTCTGCCAAGGCACACCGGTCACATTCACCGCCACGATCACCAATGGCGGCAGCAACCCCACGTATGTATGGAAACTGAATGGCAACCCGACAGGCGTCACATTAGCGGTTTACACCAACAGTTCATTGACGACCACCGACATTGTGACGTGTGAATTGACCAGCAATGCAAGCTGCGTATCGAGTCCGGTGGTGACCAGCAATCCCATAGTTGCATCCATGACTACATTGAATACGGTGGTCAACGTGAATGGCCCAGTACTGACCGCTCAGCAGGCTGGCGCTTCGTACCAGTGGGTAGACTGCAACAACGGTTTTGCCGCGGTTGCGGGAGCGACCTCACAATCGTTCACGGCTACGGTGTCTGGCAATTATGCCGTCGTTCTCAATCTGAGCGGCTGCGCTGACACATCCGGGTGCAATTCAGTGATCATTGCGGCTGTCGATGGTTCCGGCGCGGTTCAAAAATGGACGGTGTATCCCAACCCGTCCAACGGGAAGTTCACGCTTGACCCCGGTAACGCTGCCGGCCAGGCAGAAATCTGGATTACCGATGATTTTGGAAAAGTGGTCAAATGGGAAAAAGTGGATTATTCCGGCCGCTTCGAATCCGAAATCAATGTTGCAGCAGGCGTTTACACCCTGCACATTCATTCCGAAGGATTTGACACCGACGTGAAACTGGTGATCATTCGCTGACGATCCGTTTGATTGCGAGCTGATCTCTGATGGAGGAATTCAGCACCGCAAGGTCAATGCCTTGGTGGAAGACAAGGCTGGCTTCGTGTGGCAATGTGCCTTCCAATCCAGCAGACACATTGCAATGAATCCAAAATGCGCCCGATTGGTTCGAAACCCAGCACAAAGCTAGCCCTACGTCAGCCGCTTGCGCACATCCTGCTGGTAGAGCCTGCCGATGGGCAGCGTGTGCTTGCCCACTTGCACCGAGGTGCCTGAAAAGGACGCGACCTTGTCGAGCGGCACCAAAAACGAACGGTGGATGCGCAGGAAATGATGGCGCGCGAGCAGGACCTCGATCGCGGTGATGCTCATGCGTGTGCGCAGTTCGCGGGTGCTGCACACGATGCGCAGGTACTCCTTTTGGCTCTCGACAAACTGGATCTCGGCGACGGCCAGCTTCACGTTGTGACGCTGGGCACGTAGCAGGATCGTCGCCTCCTCGGCCGGGCGCTCCTCCTCCTTGGCGCTGCCCTGCAGGTGGGCGCTGATGCGGTTCACGG
>JANMIM010000161.1:0-9702 GCA_031375795.1 Bacteroidota bacterium | reverse complement strand
ACCCAGGAATTCTATTGGTTCCGGGACTATGACATTTGCAGCGTCCCCAATTGCATTTATTCGATGACATGGAGCGGTTGCTGCCGCAATCCAGCCATCACTTCCTTGACCAATCCCGGCGGTCAAAGCATTGCAATTTTTGCCACGACCCTCAATACCAACATCATACCTTGCAACAGTTCCCCACAGTTTGTGAATCCTCCTGTGCCTTATATCTGTGCCGGGCAGCCATTTACCTTCAACCAAGGCGCGTTTGACCCTGAGGGCGACTCCTTGGTCTACTCGATTGGCGATTGTTACCAAAGTACGGGTGGCGGTCTGATCAATTATGCTGCTGGCTACTCGGCCACCTCCCCACTTGGCCCCACCTGGAATTTGACCATCAACTCGGCAACCGGCGACATCATCGTGACGCCGGTTCCGGGCAATCAGGTGGTCGGTGTGTTTTGCGTGTATGTGCAAGAATGGCGCAACGGCGTGCTGATCAATACCATCGTGCGGGACATCCAGATGACCGTGCTCCAATGTCCAGCCAACAACGTGCCTGCCGTGTCGGCACCCGTAGGGGTTGTCGGAGGCTCCACCAACGGTGGCTTTACGATCACGACTTGCGTCAACAGCAACCTGTGCATGAACCTGCCGACGGTGGATCCAAATGCCACGCAGGTGGTGACCACTTGGTGGAGCCAAAACCTGCCCGGTGCCACGTTTACCATGTTGGGGAATCCTGCCATGCAAGATACCTTGGTGGGAACGCCCGGCAACCCGCCCGTTGCGGTCTTTTGCTGGACGCCCACAGCTACGGGAACCTATAGCTTCGTGATGACCACCACCGATGACTTCTGCCCGATCATTGGATCCAATCAATTCACGATCACGATCATTGTAGGCACGATCGAGGGCACCGCCAACATCAGCAGCAGTCCTGGATGTGGTAACTTCACACTTTGCGCGGATTCGCTCACTGGCTCGGCTCCCTATACCTTCCTCTGGACAGGCAGTGGAGGTCTCACAGCCAATCCACAGGCTCAGGACTCATGTGTCACCAATACCTACCCCTCCAGCGGCACCTACAGTTGGTTCTTGGAGGTGACCGATAGCCTAGGTTGCATCGGTTCGGATTCAGGGCAGCTCGTGATCAGCTTCCCCGTGTTTCCAGATGCTGGCCCAGACATTTTCAATTGCAGTGGCGCAACGGGTACCATCGGCACGGCCGCGCTTGCCAATTATGCCTATTCCTGGTCACCCACCACGGGCTTGGGCAATCCCAGCTCCTCGCAGACGACGGTGACACTCACCAACAATACGCTCTTGCCCCAAACGTACATGTATATACAGACGGCGACCGATTTGGGATTGGGATGCTCGGAACCCGATACGATGATCGTCACCGTATGGCCCCAGATCAATCCGTCGGCAACCTCGGTGCCTACGAGTTGCTTTGGTGGTGGCAATGGCACGGCGACCGCCAACCAAACAGGCGGCGTGGGCCCATTTACCTACCTCTGGAACGCGGCTGCCAACAACCAGACCACGCAGACAGCGACCAACTTGAATGCGGGGACCTATTCCGTCACCATTATTGACAGCGCGGGATGCTCGGCGGTGACGAGTGTGACCGTGACGCAGCCATCGCCAGTGTCGGTGTTGGCGACTGGCTTTGATGTGACCTGCTTCAATGGGGGCGATGGCCAACTCAGTGCCTCGGCTTCGGGCGGGGTGGGAGCCTACACCTATCTTTGGTTGCCGGTCAATATCCCGGGCCCCAACGTCGTGGGTCAACAGCCAGGAACTTATCTCGTTGTCGCGAGCGACGGCAATGGCTGCACCGACACCGCCTCTGCGGTGATCGACGAGCCGGCACCGATTGGACTCACATTCACGAGTACGCCCACATCTTGTGCCGTGCCCGTTCCCAATGGCACCGCGGGTGTGGCAGCCACCGGGGGCACGCCCGTCTATTCCTATCTATGGAGTGACCCGCAAGCGCAGACCACAGCCTACGTCACAGGCTTGGGGGTCGGCACCTACTCTGTCACCGTCACCGATGCCAATGGTTGCACAGTGGTCGGCAGCGTGGCCGTGGGCCTCGTGCCACCGCCCACCGTCACCACCGGTCCCGATGTGCAGTTCTGCGAGGGCGACGGCGGTGCCATGATGCAGGCCTTTGCGGCCAGCGGCACACCCGGCTATTGGTACACATGGTGGTGCCAAAGCGGCAACTGCGGACTCAACAACCAAAATTCGGCTACGCCGATTGGCAACCCGACGATCTCCCAATATTATTATGTGCAGGTCACCGATACCAATGGCTGCGTGAGCAACATCGACTCGGTGTTTGTCACGGTATTGCCCAAGCCGGTCGTGAATGCAGGGCCAGACGTGTACCTCTGCGGGGACAATGCGCCATGCCAGATCTTGAATCCGATCATCACCGGAACCCCCGGCCCCTACACATTCCAATGGTCGCCAGCCTTGGGCTTGAACGATCCCACGATCATGAATCCATGTGCGCGTCCAGACACCACGACTGCCTACACGCTTGTCGTGACGGCAGGCAATGGCTGCGCCAGTGATTTCACCACGACCGATACCCTCTCGACGGTCGTCGTGCACGTGAATCCGATTCCGATCGCCAATGGCGGACCGGATCGCGACATTTGCCTCGGCGACTCGACTGAATTGGAAGGCTTTGGCACCGGCGCCGGACCGCTCTATGCCTACGAATGGACGCCCTTCAACGGCCTCACGTCCAGCACAGACCCCAACCCGATCGCCAGCCCTGTCCTCACGACGGTCTATACCTTGGTGGTATGGAGCAACGGTTGCCCGAGCTACGGAGACGAGGTCACCGTGAACGTACACACCAACCCGACCGTGGATGGCGGACCTGACCGCGAGATCTGCCTTGGCGACGAGATCATGCTCGACGCCCAAGCCGCAGGCGACTCGACAGCCTCCTATGAATATTTCTGGTGGCCCAACGAATCGATCTCCAATCAAAACGATGAAGATCCATTGGTTTCCCCCGTGCAGACGACGACCTATTATGTCCAGGCCCAGTCGAACTTTGGTTGCGACAGCCCCGTGGACAGCGTGCTTGTGACCTTGCTCCCGACGCCGGTGGCAAATGCAGGAGACAACGCCACGATCTGCTTGGGAATGGAATACGAGTTGCAGGGCAGCTATGCCTTTACCACCACAAATCCTGCGCCGGTGCAAGACATCTTCTTCTCCTGGACTCCGAGCGCAACACTGACCGACAGCACGATTTTGGATCCGATTTCCCTGCCGACGGCCTCGGGATATTATCACCTCACGGTCTACTCTGGCACCTGCGCCACCGAGGATTCCGTGTTCATCACGGTGATCCCTGGCTTGGGGATGGAAATCTCTGCGGATACGACGGTGTTGTGCGAGGGTGGCTCGACCCAGCTCACATCCACCTCACAAATCGGCGGCGGCGCTTATTTCTGGACCCCGGCCACGGGTTTGAGCGACCCATCCAGCCCCAACACGACCGCTACGCCTACCCAGACGACAACGTATACCTTGGTCGGTGCAGTCGGCGGTTGCGCGGATACGGGATCGGTGACGATCAGCGTCTTGCCTACCCCCAAGATGGGCTATTTGAGCTCGCTCGCCCAAGGTTGCGCGCCGCATGAGATGTCCTTCACGCACTCCACGGGAGATGCCGTGGCCTATACCTGGAACTTTGGAGACGGTACACCGGTCTCCAACGAGTTGCATCCCACGCACACCTACGCCAGCGCCGGCAACTACAACGTCACATTGACGGCCGTGTCCCAAGGAGGCTGCGAGGCGACGATCAATACGATGAACGTCACGGTGATCGCGGCACCCACTGCTGCGTTTCATTCCAACCCAAGCTTCCCTGTACAGCTGTCGCTGCCCAACACGTTTGTGAGCTTCTTCAACGACAGCCAAGGCGGCGTGAGCTACAACTGGAGCTTTGGAGACGGCATCACATCGCCCGAGGTGAACCCCAGCCACACCTATTCTGCCCCTGGCGAATACACGGTGAGTTTGTCGGTGACCAATGCCGAAGGCTGCCACGCCGAAGTGATGCATGGGCCATTTGTGGTCCTGGCACCCGACCTCTTCATCCCCAACGTCTTCAGCCCCAACGGCGACGGCGTCAACGATGTTTTCTTGGTCAACTATTCTGGATCACAGCCATTTACCCTGAAGATCTTTGATCGCTGGGGCGTGGAAATGTACCAAAGCCAAAACAAGATCACCGGCTGGAATGGCAAGGACGCAGCAAGCGCCGACGCCAACGACGGAGTCTATTATTACTTGATCCAAGTCGGGGACCGTGAATTCAATGGCCCAGTGACTTTGGTGAGGTAAGCTTCGGAGGATATGAGAAAAAGCCCAGTTGCAGCGCTTCAACTGGGCTTTTTTGATGGGGGGGGTCAGGTCGCGTGCGCTTTGGGTGGGGGGGGGGGGGTCCGGTTTTTTGGAGGGCTGTGGGTTTGGGCCCCTGCGGGGCTTGCGGGACCGTTAGGCGTTTGCAACGAAGGGCTTTGCCCTTCGATGGCGGATTACGCCCCCTCGGGGCTTGCGTTGCGGATTAGATCGGGTCTTTGCCTACGGTGGCTCGGATTTCATTGTAGCGGGCTTCGCCGGTTTTCGATTGAATGGTCGAATAGGCTTTCAGGAAGCTGGATTTTTGTCGACCGGATTTGCTTCCTGATCGTCCTACCATCCTCCTACTCCCGCACCAAAACCCTCCCACAACTCCGTCCCTCCGCATTCAGAAAATAAACCCCTCTCGGCAGGCCGCCAAGATCAACTTCACTATCAGCCTCCTCTGAGTCTCCTGAAAACACCACCCTGCCCAGCGCGTCGTGGATCGCGAAGTGGCCTTGGCCCTTGATTTTTACTTTGCCGGTGAAGGGGTTGGGGCTCACTTGCCAGCAATCCACCGCCGCCATGCTGGGCATGCCGACGACGTTGCAGTTGTGGGTCGTCTGCCTTGTGACATGGTTGCCGCTGATGTCGGCTTGGAGGCTGTCGCCGCAGAGGAAGGTGAGCGCGGTTTGGTTGCCTTTGAGGTGGTAGTTGAAAAAGGCGGTGGCGTAGCGTCTGGAGAGCATGACTTGGTAGGCGCGGGTGACGCTGCCGGCGCTGGAGACGAGGTCGCAGATGGTGGTGCCGTCGGTGAATTTGCAGTGCGCGCCGCCGGTGATGCTCACCCATTGCTTGGTGCCGAGCGCGGCATTGTACATGGGGGTCTGGTTGGTGTTTTCGGGGGCGGTGTTGTCGGATGAGCCGCTGATGATCTGGTAGGGGCCGCTGTAGGTGCCAAGGCTGGCAATCGCGGATGGGGTGGTCTCGGCTGCCGCCAAGCCGCTCACTGCGTCGATGCTGGGATAGACGCCGGGGACCAAGGCCGAGGCGCCGCCGCCCATCGAGTGGCCGATCACGCCCGTCATGGTGTCGACTTTTTGGAAAAAGTCGCTGCCACTGTTCGCGCCGTCGAGTTGGAAATAGTTCAGGCAGGCGGCGAGCTCCTTGGCGAATTCGAGGTGATCGACGTTGAAGCCATTTTGCACGTCTGGGCTGATGACGATGTAGCCCCAGGAGGCGAGGTGGCTGCAAATCTGGCCGTAATTGAGGTAGTTGAGGTTGAAGCCGTGGCCGAAGGCGATGACTGGGAATGGCCCTACGGCGACGGGCGCGCCCGTGCCTGCGCTGGTACCCGGGTACCACACATGCGTGTCCACGTTCGGCGCACCGAGCGTGTTGTCGGTAAACGTGATGTCGCGTTCGCCGACGGGGAAGGTGCCTGGCGTGGCCTGGGCCTGGACCGTGCGCACGGCGACGGTCATGAGCAAAAACGTGAGTGCGATTGCCACCAATCGCGGCTGTGTAGAAAGATTCATGCGTTGAATTGAATTAGACAAAAGTAACCTCCATCGGCCAGAATAGTTTTCCCTCAGGATCAATGCACTACGACCAAGCGCTTGATTCCCTTGCGGCCTCGACTGCTCACCTCGACGGCATAGACACCCGACTGGAAATCGGCGGTGGACAGCTCATAATCGGCCATCATCTGTGCGCCCTCGACCTCATCGTGCCACACCACAGCCCCGTTCATGGCGGTGATGGTGACCTGAAAGGCATCGGCGTCGATGGGCAACGCAAAGCTCACGATGGCTTGCTGGTCGGCGGGATTGGGTTGCAGGCTCAGGCGAATGGATTCGGAGGGCAGTTGGTACAGGGCGACCACCTCTGAGACCATGAATTCCCCGTTGCGGTCGGCCATGCCGAGGCGGTAGAAGTTGAGGCCCTCGCTGGGGGCATCGTGCAAGAATTGCGTCGCCAATTGGGCAGTGGTGGGCTGCTGCCACTGGGCGATCATGCTGAAATGTTCGCCGTCGGTGCCGTGTTCCAGCCACAATTCTCCGAGCTCGGTGGCCGGGGAGATTTCCCAGCTGAGCCGATTGCCATTGGCCTGCGCCCTGCCCTCAAAGTTGTGGACGGCCACGGGCAATATGACGGACGGCCGCACGATCACCGAGTCGATCATGTAATAGGCACCGCCCGTGGCAAATGCGCAGACTCCGGCGCTGGCCCCAAAATTGAAGACGTTGGTGCTGGCGTCGTTGTAAAAATTGCCGATGGTGATGTAGCGCTCTGTCCCGACGGCGTTAAACGTGCCCGAGACCAATGTCCAATTGACTTTGTCGAGGACCTGGCCTGTGCGTTCCACGGTCGGCGTGACGAGGATGGGCTGGTTGCCGCCAGGCTGGCTCGGGGCTGCGGCGGAGATGTAGAGGCCGAGGCGGTTGGTCCCGTAGCGGCACAGATTGCCCAATTTGGCGCGGTAGGAGGCACGGTAGACGGTGCCCGAGGTGCAGAAGGCCGTGAGCTGGGCGACGATGTATTCCTTGAGGTTGGGCGCGCCAGTGTAATACCACAAAAAACCTGCATAGGCCGTGCCGTGCCAAGCCGCGGAACTGCCGACGCAATTGTTGGCGGTATTGAAGTCTGAGCAAGAAGTGCCCGATGTGGTGCAGGGCGTGAAAATGTCGGGGGTGATAATGGAGCCCGGTGGCCGGTTCCAGCTCGCGACCAGGCCGTTGGAGATCGCGCTGTTGCCGCCTGGGCAGGCGGTGTAGGTTTCAAAGGAGGGATTGGGCACGAGGTTTTGGGCCTGCGAATGGCTGGCGAAGAGCAATACTCCGATCAGGACGGCGGCGATACGTTTCATGAACACTGCGATTGACAGTCTAATGATAGCCAAATTCGGGTGGAATTCCAAGATTTGGCGGCAGAATCCGGGACAAAGCGCTATCCTTCATCCGCCTCACGCTCCATGTCCTCCTCCACCTGCCGCGCAATCAATTGCCCTGACTCCAGCAAATTCAGGAATATTTCCCTTGAGATTTCTTCCTCGGCGCCACCCGATTCCTTTGTGAGGCGCACGCACACGTCAAAACGATCAAACTCTTCCAACAAAGCGTGTATCAGAATTGGGGCCACTTCCGTCGCTTCAAACGAATACAGGGGCTTGCCAGCATCCATCTGTTCCTTCAGCGTACCCATCCCGATCGGCAAGTGGCTTTTGACTGCCAGAATACACTTGACCATGGAGCCCTCTTGATAATAAATATGAAGCATCAATCCGTGGTTTTGCGTCCGCAATTTAGTACTTCACCCTCTTCAACAGAACGCCCCCCCACAAAATTCTTTCCTACCGATTAAACCCTTGCCTAAATTGGAAGTCTGATGCTCCAAACACTGCGCTTTTGATGAATGCTGCCTCCCCACTCGGCGAAACCGAGATCATCGCCCTCCTGCAAGACCCTGCCCGCAAGGACCAGGGATTGGCGGCGTTGATGGCATTGTACCAAAGGCAGCTCTATTTCCACATCCGCAAGATGCTCGAGGACCACGACGACAGCGACGACGCCCTGCAAAACACATTTATCAAGGCGTGGCGCTTCTTCGACAACTTCAGGGCCGAGTCCTCGCTCAAGACTTGGATTTGGCGCATCGCCACCAATGAATGCCTGACCGTGCTCGCCAAGCGCAAGAAGCGTAGCGAAAGCGACCTGAAAATCGTGGAAAACAGTCTCGGGCACAGCGAGCAGCCTGCCAGCACCATGGATGGCGCCGGGATGCAGGCCCGACTCGAGGCCGCCGTCGCCGCGCTGCCCGACAAGCAAAAGCAGGTGTTTGTGATGAAATACTACGATGAGATGAAATACTCCGAGATGGTCGCGGTGCTCGGCGGCACCGAGGGCTCGCTCAAGGCTTCCTTTCACCACGCGGTGAAAAAAATCGAACTTTTTTTATTGGCTGGTTAAACCATTTGCCTATTGCACGATCTATCCACTGTTATGAAACACGACGCTGAATACGAAGACGACTGGAAGGCAGAGGCCCCATTCCTCGCTGGACTCGACAAAGAGGTCGATCCAGAGGTTCCAGACGGGTATTTTGAGGAATTGCCCACGGCGGTCATGGCCCGCATACGTGCCATGCAAGCGGCAGAGAAACCGATGCAAGTCGTTTCCAAACCTGTCGCGGCACCCACACCTGCCCGCATCCTGGGGCTCAGGGGAAGTGTTTTTTGGAGTGCGGCTGCGGGAATCGTGCTCTTGGCGACCGTCGGGATTTATTTCCTGACCCAAAACCCCGCAGGCACGGGCGGCATTTCCAGCAACTTGGAAACCGAGACCTTGGCACAATTGTCGGGCTTGGGCACAGACGAAGTGATCGAGGATCTCGGGGCAGCCAGCCTCAACGACGAGCAACTGTTCGCGATGCTCGGCCCCGATGGACACGATGCCTTTGAAGGCGAAGACCACGAGGTGCAGCGCGACGACGCTTATGAATACCTGCAAGACGTGGACTTGGACGCCGTGGATTTGCAGGGATTGGACATCGACTTGAATGATTTGCAATAATTTTTGATGAATACGGGAATATGAAAACTTTAATTCTACTCACTGGACTGCTCCTCTCTCTCCTCAGCACCTCTGTCTTTGCGCAACCTGCGGGTGGGCAAGACTTGGAGGCGATCCGCGTGGGTTACATCACCAAGAAACTGAGCCTCACACCCGACGAAGCCAAAGTGTTTTGGCCGGTCTACGATGCCTACCGCGCCGAGATGAAAGTCGTGCGCGGCGACATGCGGGAGACCGTACAGACAGCGCGCGAGGACTTTGATGTGATGACAGACGCCGAGGTCGAGACGGCGGTCAACAAGATGCTCGACAACCGCCGCAAGGAGCTCGACATCACCCTGCGCTACCACGAGCAATTCAAGAAAGTGCTCAACATCCGCAAGATCGCCAAGCTCTACAAGGCCGAGCATGAATTTACGCAGATCCTGTTGCAGCGCCTGCAGGATCGTCCAGCCGGCGGCGGCCCAGCAGGCGGACCTGGTGGCGGCGGACCCGGCGGCGGCCGGCCCGGCGGAGCAGGCGGCGGTCGGCCTGGTGGGCGGTATTGAGCTGCAGAATTGAAATCAAAAAAGGCCACCTAGCAACGGGTGGCCTTTTCTATGGTGTCAAGCATGCACTTCGCAACCCGTCAATGCAGCAATTCACGCCTTCATTTCCCCAAAAACTCCACCTCCACCCTGCGGTTGAGGGCTTTGCCGGCCTCGGTGGCGTTGCTTGTTGCGGCTTGCTCCTCGCCTCGGCCCGCGCTCTGCATGCG
>JANMIM010001068.1:0-1958 GCA_031375795.1 Bacteroidota bacterium | reverse complement strand
CCACCGCCGCCGCCGCCGCCTTCGCGTGGCTCAGCTTTCTTCACCACAATCGTGCGACCGTCCAGATTGGTCTCGTTCAGGTTGTTGATGGCCTCCATGGCCTCACCATCATCGGGCATCTCAACAAAGGCGAAGCCGCGGCTGCGACCGGTTTCTTTGTCAAATACCACTTTGGCAGAATCGACAGTTCCAAACTGCTCAAACAGCGACTGCAAGTCTTCGCTAGTAGTCTGGAAATCCAGCTTTGCAACAAAAATATTCATCTCAAAAAATTAAAAAGTTAAAAAATCAATACCTGTTGAGTGCGTTTTTTGCTGCAAGCGTGAACAGGGTTCACGAACGATGGTGGATGAAGCAAAAACAACTCAAATAAAGAACGGTCTACGGTCACTACTATCGACCGGTTTTCAATGCTTCAATTGGTCGGTCTGGAGGGTGAGGCTCTGTGAACAAACAACCCTTTTGACCCCGAGGATGCCAAATTTTGAGACTTGACTTCCTTCAACCATATTTGATTCTGAATGAACTCATCAAACGCTAAGTGTACTGACCCGCATGGCAACGCTTGAAGGCGATTGCCAGTTGAAATCAATACCTGCCGCCGCCACCGCCACCGCGGTTGCCACCACCGTAGCCGCCACCGCCGCCACGGCTTCCGCCGCCACCGCCGCTGCCTGCTTCACGAGGCTCAGCTTTCTTCACCACGATGGAACGTCCGTCTACAGTGGCTCCGTCCATTCCTGCGATGGCTGCCTGACCTTCTTCATCACTTGGCATTTCGACAAAGGCAAAACCACGGCTACGCCCGGTTTCTTTGTCAAAGATTACTTTTGCTGATTCCACTTCGCCGTACTGCTCAAAGAGGGACTGCAATTCTTCACTGGTTGTTTGAAAATCCAGTTTTGCTACAAAAAGATTCATAAAAAAAAATTAAGAACAATCAAAACAATCTAAAAAGTGAGCATAGCGCAACAAACGGAATCATCTCTCAACAACTATGAATGGTGAAACTAACATTTCTCACAACGAAAGAACTTACTTATTGCCACAATTCTACGAAAATTGTACGAATAATCAAAAGATTTTTTGACAAGCATTGAATCGTCGCTTGGGAGTCCTCCCAATTTGCCTGCTATGGCCTGCTTTTTTTTCCCTTTTTATCAGCGTCGTCTAATCTGGATTAGGACCTCGGTATGCGAAGCCGGGAAATGTAGGTTCGATTCCTACCGCTGATACCCTGATTTTTTGCCTGGGTGGCCGAATGGTTGAGGCATCCGTCTTTTAAACGGAGACACGTGGGTTCGATTCCCTCCCCAGGTACTTTGGCAGCGTGAGTGAGGAGTGTGCGTGAGGAGGCTTTTTGAGCTAGGCTGTCTTCACATTCATTTCCATACCGCCCAAAATTCTTGCCACGAAACCGAATGGTTCAGGTAACACGCTGATAACGTGTCGATAGTGGGTTCGATTCCCGCCGTGGCAACTGTCCTTTTACATGGAAGCTTGGCAGAGTTGGTCAATTGCGTCTGATTGAAGATCAGAAGATCTGGGTTCGATTCCCAGGGCTTCCACCACGCGATGAGGCGCCACAAGCCATCAAAGCACGCCAGAAATCTAGCCACGAAACCGAATGGTGCAGGTAACACGCTTATAACGTGTCGATTAGCGGGTTCGATTCCCGCCGTGGCCACGGGCATATTGTTTGGAAGCTTGGCAGAGTTGGTCAATGCGTCTGATTGAAGATCAGAAGATCTGGGTTCGATTCCCAGGGTTTCCACAAGCTGGCGATGCAGCGATCGCCCAAAATTCTTGCCACGAAGCCGGATGGTCAGGCAACGTGCTCATAACGCGTATGTAGCGGGTTCGATTCCCGTCGTGGCAACTTTTGTGTAGGAGGGGAGTGTGAGGAAATGGCGTAAATGGCTCGATGCAAGCAATCGAACTTGCCGCTTGCGACTTTG
>JANMIM010000124.1:0-4335 GCA_031375795.1 Bacteroidota bacterium | reverse complement strand
CCTACCGCGTTTTACGGATGCCCATCTCATTGATGGTGGATGTGTGGTACGAGGCAACCTTGCCAGCCAGGAAAAAGCCCAGATCCCAAGATTGGAAATTGAGCATTGACCGAACCTAGGCGTACTCGGTATTTGTTTTTTGGCCTATGTTTTTGTTTCTTGGATGGCCTTTGGAGTTTCGCAGGGTAATCAGGCAGCACGTATAGTGTCATTTTGACACCATTGTTTTGCCCCTTACCTTTGTGAAGCTAGATGAGGTGGCATACGGGATCGAGGCGATCTTGATCGGCTGTCGTTTGCGGAATTGTTTTGCTGGCAGGAATGGAAAAAATGGTATTGGGCTGGTTTGAAGGCATGTCTGTCGCATGGTCGCCGTTGAGGTCATCCAAGCGGAGGACCTCATGCATGAGCGGCTACTTGGGTGGAATGCAAGGGAAACCGAAATGCGACAATTGCGTTTCCAGCCCATCGACCTACATGAAATTCGTGCTGGCAATGACCTTGGAAGGAGGCCCATTGGGCCCAGGCCAGACACCAGGCCAGACCAACAGGAAACTCTTGAAAATCAAATACAAAGACTCGTGGCATCGCATGAATATATCGAGTCTGAGTTACTTGGAGGCAGCCTCCTGTGCGCTGGCGGGTAGTCATCCTAGGGAAGGCGCTCCTGCAAGCTCGGGTGCTGCGAAAATGAATGGATCATCGGGATCAAAATGGAATTGAAGATGAGTCGCTTATCAATGAATGCTCACGTTGACACCGGCAGATTGCGTTGCCGCCTTGCTCGTATGTACTTGACGGCAGCATTTCTTTTGCTGGCCACCACGCTCACGCATGCGACCACGACCTCGGGCGCGACCGTGAGAAATGTGAACACCGCCGACGGCATCGTGACCCTAGGCGCATTGCCGGGCTCCAATGGCGTGGACTGGGAGACCGACGAGGTGTTTCAGGGCTTTTCGGGTGCCGTCAATTGGTACCTCACTTGGGACGACAACAATGTCTACCTGGGCCGAATCGGTGGAAACAATGCCGAAGGCTCGGTCATTTACATCAAGGCAGAATATCCTGGCGCAACCTATGACAACCGTGCATTCGACTATGACCTTCTCAATCCCGATGTCACGCCGATGGGTGGTGTGAACTTTGCAGCCTATTTGAAGACCGGATACCACGAATACCGCACCTACAACGGTGCTTGGTCATCTGCCACCGCCGGCACACTGAATCCACAATTAACGATGCAAGGACCCACGGCACACATGGAAGTCACGATCCCATGGTCTGCGATCACGGCGGGAAATGGTCGCCCCACGAACATTCGTTTGGTGCTATATCAAGTGGTGCCAACGGGTATCGCCTGTGCAGATGAATTTGTCTATGGCGAGTCACCATGGGGCACTGGAAACCCTGGCGACGGCCCCAGTGTCGGCGTCAACGATGGTCAGCCGATCTCTGCCCGCCAACCCGGCGGCTGCAACACAGGCGACTCGACAGCCACCCGTTGGTGGGGCTGCTACCCCGTGATCGGTGGCGTCGGCTCCAATGGCTGGATGGCCGCCATGCCCAATGCAGGCCCCGATGACAGCATCTGCCAGACTGCGACGGCCTATTTCCTCACCGGCAACACGCCGCCGGCGCAGGCTGTCGGCACTTGGAGCGTGGTTTCACAACCCGCAGGCTCGCCGCCTGTCGGCTTCACCGCCGCCAACAACCCCAACTCATTCGCCAACAACCTCACCGGCATCGGCGTCTACACCTTCATTTGGGACATCAACTACAATGGCTGCCCCTCCGTTCCCGACACGGTATTCATCACCCGCGTCCCCAATTCCAGCACATCCTCGGTGATGCCAGACACCGTGCTCAGCTGCAACCAAGACTCATTGGTACTCAGGGGCAATGACCCGGGCAATGGATCTGGCTTTTGGACCGTCGTCACAGGCGGAGGGACCATCCTGAATCCCACCGATTCGATCACCCCCGCCTTCGGCCTATCGCCCGGCGTGAACCAGTTCCAGTACAGCATCACCAATGGCGTCTGCCCCACGACCAATGCAATCGTGAATGTCACGGTTCCGATCGACGTCACCGCCGACGTGGGCCCCGACATCGAGCTTTGCAACGGCACGATCACCACCCTCGCCGCCAACGATCCCAGCCAGATCCAAGCCTCGGCATACGGCATTTGGACCCCATTCAGCGGCCCCAGCAACGTCGTCTTCACCAATCCAAGCCTCAATACCACCAACGTTTCCAGCCTGGTCAGCGGGGTCTACCAATTGGTTTGGACGGTTTCCAACTTCAATTGCCCAAGCGTATCCGACACCCTCACGATCACCAATTACGACAATCCCGTTGCAGATGCCGGCGGCGACCAGTCGTTGTGCCTCGGTGGGCAGGTGTTATTGGATGGCAACGACTTTGCCTTCCTGGGCGCCTCCAGCGCCGGGTTGTGGTCCCAACTGTCTGGCCCCAACAGTGCTACGATCACTAATCCGCTGCAATACAATACCAGCGTGGGCAACCTCGTCGCAGGCTACTACTTGTTCAGTTGGCGGGTGGAGAATGGCACCTGCCCCGCAGATTCAGACAACGTGGGCATCACCGTCGTGAGCGTGCAAGACAATGGCGTGGCCAATACCATCGTGCCAGACAGCGGCATGAGCAATGGGACCATCGTGCTCGCGCAGCCGATCACGGGCACTCCACCCTTCCTCTACAGCATCGACGGGCTCAATTTTGGCGGTGAATTGCTCTTCGACAGCCTCGCATCGGGCACCTACACGTTTTTTATCATGGATGCCAATGGTTGCAGCGACAGCCTCACGGCCACGCTCGGCTACATTCCACCTGTGGACACGATCCCCACCATCGAGCCGATCAAGATCCCCACCGGCTTCAGCCCCAATGGCGACGACAACAACGATACCTGGGAGATCCCCGGCATCGGCCAATACCCCGACGCCGTGATCGAAGTGTTCAACATCTGGGGTGGCATGGTTTACCGCTCGGTCGGAAACTACACCCCCTGGAATGGCCAGCGCAATGCGCAGGACCTTCCCTCTGCCAACTACTATTTTGTGATCGATTTGAAACGCGAGGGTGAACCTGTGAGAAAAGGTTCCCTCACCATCTTGAGGTAAGCAACATGAGGCGCCTGAAACAATATCGCAAGCATGCCTGGGTCATAGTGGCCCTCGCGATGCTATGGCCAGCGACGATCCATGCACAGCAACGCATGCGCTACAGCCAATACTTGCTCAATACTTTCCTCACCAATCCCGCGGTCACGGGCGTGGAGCCCTATTGGGACCTGCGTGCGGGGGTTTCCCAGCAATGGGTGGGAATCCCCGGCGCGCCGCGCAGCCTCTACCTCACGGGGCACAAGGGCCTGTACACCCGCACGGCAACCGAGCAGGAACGCTTTCTGAATTCACTGCCGGCACATGGCCGTGGCCGTGTGGAACCGACCTCGAGCGTGCTGCGCACCGAGGGTCCGTCGCCCACAGGCATGGGACCCAATTTCCACATGGGGGTCGGCGCGCAGGTCTTTTCCGAGCAGGCCGGACCCATCAGCTATAGCGGTCTCACGGGCTCGTTTGCGGCACACCTCAAGCTCGTGCGCAACCTGCGCATGGGTCTGGGCGCCAGCATGGAAATGCTCAACTACCGCCTGAACCCAGCCACGATCGAGATGCTCAATGCCAACGACATCACCCTCACACAAAACCGCGTGAGCCTGTTGCTGCCAACCCTCAATGCTGGCGTAGCCTTCTATTCGCCGAGGTTCTTTGTGGCAGCCTCGACTCGGCAGCTCATGCGCACCCGCATCACCGTAAACCCTGCCAACCCGACCATCAGCGGATTGGAAACACACTATTTTTTCCAAGCGGGCCTCAAACTCAAATTGTCTGAGCAGGTGGCATTGAGGCCCTCGATGGCCTTGCGCATGATTTCGCCAGCCCCGCCATCGCTCGATTTGAGCTTGCAGGGCGCCTACAAAGACCAATTTTTCCTTGGATTCAGCTACCGGCACCTCGACGCCTTGGTGTTTTTGGCGGGATTCAGGTTCAATCAAAACTTCAGGCTCGACTACGCCTACGACTACACAACTTCAAGCTTGTCAGTGTTTACATCAGGCAGCCATAGCCTCGTGCTCTCGGTATGCCCAGGCTTTGCAAAGGCTGGTGGAAGGAGGTATTTCTGGTAATGAAAACGAAACGCAATTTCCTTCGCATCCTAGCCCTCGTGGCACTCGCCATCGGGCTGCAATCACCGATGCAGGCCCAATCGGGCTTCAAGGGCACCGCCTTGCCGGCGACCGTGAACACC
>JANMIM010000084.1:0-2009 GCA_031375795.1 Bacteroidota bacterium | reverse complement strand
GGTTTGTTTCTCTAAGATCACAATTTGTGATCTTAAAGCATTTGGAGGTCTTGGATCTGCGCGCCTTTGAGGCTCGATTTTCTTTAAGATCACAGTTTGTGATCTTAGAGCTTTTCAAAAACCGCGATTTTGATCATATTTTGAGGGTTTGTTTCTCTAAGATCACAATTTGTGATCTTAAAGCGTCTACATCAAAGCAGTTGGCGACTGTGCAGCCAGGTTCGTTTTTCCCATTACCGACATGCGACTTTGCAATTTTTTTCAGATGCTTGAGTTTCCAAAAAACACTTGCCATTGCTTCCAAATATAGAAAATAGCAGCATTTTGATAGCGATTTGAGTTACTTTTTGTGCAATTTTTCCATTAATGTTAGCCACAACCTCGGCAATTTTGTGAAAAGTCAGCCATTCAGGTTGATCAACAACGCTAGTGACTACAATATGGATACACAACTTTCAATCATCAAAGATTGCATTTTTGAGATTCGCGGCCTCAAGGTGATGATCGACGTACACCTTGCTGCCCTGTACCAGGTTGAAACCCGAGCACTCAAACAAGCAGTGCGCCGCAACTCCGACCGCTTTCCGTCAGATTTTATGTTTGAGCTGCGGCCGGATGAATACGATGTCTTGAAGCTACAGATTGGTGAATTGGCCGAGGACGATGAGCCCAAGACCGGCAGACATACAAAATACCTGCCTTTTGCCTTTACAGAATTGGGCGTGGGCATGCTGTCCAGCGTCTTGCGCTCTGAACGCGCCATCGAGGTCAACATCAGCATCATGCGCACATTTGTGATGCTCAGGCACTTTGCCATCGGATTGAATGAATTGCGAGAGCGGGTATCCCAGATCGAACATGAAATGGGGATCAAGTTCAGGGACATCTTTGAGGCGCTGGAACATTTGCTGGGCGGCAAGGGTGGCCGCACGATCGTCAAAGGTTTCCAACCAGCACTCAAGGAGCCGGTAGAAGCCTAGAACGCTTATTCCTTGATGAATTTGATGGCCTCGCTTTTTCCCATATCACTGTTGAGGATCACTTGCTCGACCTTGCCGCCTCGCCGCATCGAGATGGCGGCCGTGTTGGGGGGATAGCGTCCGAGATTTTCAGCATACATCACGAGTGTATTTTCGCCCGTTTGAAGCTCCAGGACCAGCTCCTTTGGCAATTTCACCACCTTGTAATAGCGCAAAATCCATGTCCCATTCCAACTCAACGACACGACATCGCCATCCACAATGCTCTCGTCAAAAATCGCGATCTGCACCTGGGAATCCTTGCCGCGCAGCTCCGTCCTCGTGACGATCTCCCTGGCATTGAGTTCATTGCCAGAGGATTTGCCTGCGATCGGGTCGGCAGGCACCGTCGGCGAGACAGTCGGGACAGGCGTCCCCTTGGGGTCGCTTTTGACGACCGGTTTCGCGACCGGCGCAGCATTTGTCTTGGGCTTGGGCGCAGTCGGCTTCGCCACCGCCACGACCGGCTTGGGTTTGCGCTCCAACTTCACGCCAAAAAGACTCCCGTGGTAGTTTTCGGGCTTGATGTTGATGCCTTCGATGCGCTTGGCGTCGGCACTCAGGTGGATCACATAGGTATCCATGCTGATGATGTCGGCGGGGTCTTCTTGCCGGATGCCCACCAGCGTAAATGTCTTTTCGGCAGGGTCGTAGCGGCCCACCAAATGCTCCTTGGCAACGGCACCGACCTTGGGCAGGTGTTCATACAGCGAGGTCCAGATGAGGCGCCACTCAAAGACCCCCACATAGCGCCCCGAGCCTGCCGGACGGAGTTTGAGATTGAAAGCATATTGCAGATTGCCCTCGTCTCGCCATTCGCCCACCCACTCGGTAGAATCTTTTTCAACATTTTGAGCTGGAATTGCATGCCCCAAAGAGAGCAGGAAAACCAAGGCTGTTGCACGGACGAGACGACCCAAAAACCTTGAATCTTGAGAAATTGAGCGGATATGGGGTTTCATCTCGTAAATTTAAGGATTTCATTCGCCT
>JANMIM010000054.1:0-7462 GCA_031375795.1 Bacteroidota bacterium | reverse complement strand
TCAGGCTCGATCATCCAAAACTCGTTCGCGTGGCGTCCGGTGTTGGAGTTCTCGGCACGAAAGGTCGGGCCGAAGGTGTAGACGTTGCGGAAGGCGGGGCAAAATGGCTCCACGTTGAGCTGACCGCTCACCGTGAGGTAGCCGCGCTTGCCGAGCAACTCTTGGTCCCACATGACATTGCCATCGGCATCCTTCTTGTATTGATCGGGCTCCAAGGTCGTGACCCTGAATAGCTCGCCAGCGCCCTCGGCGTCGGCACTCGTGATGATCGGTGTATGGACGTAGACGAAGTCGCGGTCCTGGAAAAAGGTGTGGATCGCGTGTGCGAGCAGGGAGCGCACACGAAACACGGCCATGAAGGTGTTGGTGCGCACACGCATGTGTGGGATCTCCCGCAGGAACTCCATGGACATGCGCTTGTTTTGGATCGGGTTCGCCAAGTCGGCAAAACCCTCCACGATGATCTCGTGGGCCTCGATGTCATGGGCTTGGCCCTTGCCTTCGGAGGCCTGCATGATGCCACGCACGGTGATGCTGCTACCGAGGCTCAGCCGCTTGATCTCGTCAAAATTGCCGAGCGTGGCCTGCTTGGCGACGACTTGCATATTGCTGTAAAAAGTGCCGTCGTTGAAGGCAAGGAATGCGACATCCTTTTGGTCACGATTGCCGCGGACCCAACCTTTCAATTCCACCAATTTGCCCAAAAGCGACTCCGGCTTCCGGTACATGTCTTTGACTCTTGCTGACTCGTATTGCATTACGTTTTTCTAAAATCTGCGCAAAAATAGGAAGAAATCTGCTGATCTTGGCCGTGCCCGCCACCGCCCGGATGTTTTTAGTACGGCAGTCCCTTGGCGGCTAGGTGTCGGCCGATCTTTTGTAGCTTGAGCTTGGCAAATGAAAGCCGCTTGCAATTGGTGTGCTCAAACAACGCAGGGTCGTCGATCCCATCGTAGCGCGCTGCACGAGACACAGATTCCAAGAGCATATAGGCGTCGGTGCATTCCCGGTCCACGTCCAGATTGGGCACGGAAGCGCCTTGGTTTTTCATGGCCACTTCGAGATCCTTGTGTGATCGGCCGACCATGACATGCTTGAAACGACAATATGCTCTGAGCTGATGGAGGGCGAGGTAATAGACGAGCGTCACCTTCCAATCGTTGAAGGATTCGGGGCAGGACGCCTCCAAATGATTCAGCAGCCCCTCGTTGTGAGTAGCTTGCCGCAGATGGTTTTCCATGGCGTCAAATGAGTTGAATGCGGGTTGCAGGGAGATGGACGACATGCTCCAGATCGATGTGATTGAAGCGCACGGGATAGACCTTTGAAAGATGCCGTTGGTCATATTCGGCAAAATACATGTACATCTTGTCCAGGGTGGCCTCTTCCTCATTCTTCAAGACCACATAGTAGTCGAGCAGGATTGCATTGTGAGGTACCACATAGGCTGCTTCGACGATCTCAGGATTGTGACGAAAGAAGTCTGCGAATACGTGGTTCAACAATCCAAGGACGGTCTTGTTGAGTGAATAGGCGGCTCCGATCACCCTCCCAAATGGATCGTCGACATAGGCCTCGATCTCATGGATCAATCCTGTTTTTGCGCCCAAATCCATCAAAGTGTAGCTGTGTTTCACTTCTTCCAGTTGTCCTTGCAGGTGCGATTCCAGCAAAAATAGGATCGCTTTGATCTGATCGTCTTGTTTTTTTTCGCTTTGTGCTGTCTCGATGTTGGTTTCCATTTTTTTTGTAGGTTTTGTACCCCTCTTAGCTTTCTCCCACAAAGCTACGCATTCCCCCTGTATTTCCAAACCATATCCTACTTTTTTTTGCAAATTGTTTCCACAGTGATCCAAGTACTCTTATGATTCGTAGGTTTGCCTTTTCTGCACAAAAAAACGAGAGACCATCGTGGGACATCGGTTTTTTGCTACTTTTAAGGAAATCAATCAGCGTTATGAATACGACGGCAGCTCAAAATCAAATCCATTGGAAGGCGATCCTGAGCCTGATCTTTCTGGATTTGGCGATCTTGATCAGTTGGATGGCCTACCACGAGTTTCAGCCGGCCTTGCTAGGCTTGTTCAAGTTCACGGAATTCGCGGTTCCGCTGGCGATTTTGCAAGGCTTGATCTTATTTGTGACGCCGCCGATCGCGGGCCTCGTCGCCGATCGCATGATCAAAAAAGGCGGCAACCGGCTGCCAGTGGTCTCCATCGGCATCAACTTTGTTTCCATGGTGTTCATGGTCGTGGCGGTCACCGTATTTGCGGAGCCTGGGGGAATCATTCGCATGCTTTTTCCGGTGATGATCGCTCTGTGGCTGATCGCGATGAACATTTTTCACAGCCCGGCGATCTCCACCGTGGAACTTTTTGTGCCTGAGTCGAAGATGCCGATCGTGGTGGCTTTGTTTGTGATTTTGGCGGATAGCGTGGCGGCATTGGAGCCGATCTTGCTGGATTTGATCAATTTTGTGGGTGGCCCGCTCACATTCGCCGCTGGGGGGGCACTGGTTTTCACCTCCGGTTGGCTGTTCACGCGCGTCACCAAGACCTTGGTCGTCAACCAAGACACGTCCACCGCTGCACCCGTTTCAGGCAAGAAGACAAATTTTGTCCTCGTGTTCGTGTTGGGGCTGCTGGTCGGTGGCGCTACAACCTTCTTTTTCAAGCTGTTTCCCGGGCTGGTCGACCAAAAATCGCTGATGGTTTCCTTTGTTCCTGAATTGGCCACCACCGCCAAACAAATCTGGAATACCACGAATGGAAATACCTTTGGGATGCATTATGCCGGCGTACTCACATCGATCTTGATTGCAGTGGCGGCCGTCTTGTCCTTTCCCATGGGCATCTTGGCGGAGAAAATCGGGACAAAAATGCTGGCTACGATCGGTGCCATCCTCGCGGCCTTGCTGATCGTGGGATTTTACCTCGCGAGCGGCACTACGGCCCTCGTGCTTGCGATGGCATTTCCTGTCGCCTTTGCGGCTTGCACGGTTACATTCCTACCGATCGCCTTCCAAAACCTGGAAAAACGGCACATCGTCTTTGGCATCGGCATTTTCTTCTCTGTCGTGGAATTGCTGAGCAGCGTGGTGGATGTCTTGCAGGTTTTGTGAGGCAACGATGTCTCCAATACTCAATTCAAATCCACCAATTTGATCCTGAACAGCAAATCTGAAAACGGCGGGATATTGCCCATCACGTGCTGCCCATAGGCCATCGACGAGGGAACCCAAAAATAGCCCTCCTCCCCTACCTTGAGCATCTCGACCGCGCGGTCAAATCCGGGCACGACCTCACCCATTTTGAACTTGAAGCGCAGCGGTTTTTTGGCACCATAGTTTCCGTCGAATTTCGTGCCGTCTTGCAAGGTGCCCTCGTAGTACACGCCCACGCGCTCACCCTGACGTGCCATGGGCGCGTCGGCAGTTGCATGTCCATGGATCAGCAGGTAGCCAAAACCATCGGCCTCATAGGTCAGGGACAGCGGCGGCAGCTCCTGCCGCTTGCGCTTGGCGTCCATGTGCACGTCGTCGATCAGCAGCCCCTTGTCGTCCCAGGTGCGAAACGACAAGATCACCCCCTCAGCGTCATGGATCACCTCGGCCTTGATTTGGCCAGTGGCATCGGTCCAGGCATGGCGACCCACGCGTAGGTGATCCCGTATCTCGCCTTCATTGACGATTTGGCCAAAGGAAACAATGGGAAGCCAGCAAAATAGGAATCCCCACAACAACAAACGTGCTTTCATGACATCAAGATAAACAACATTGGGCGATTGTCGCATACAAATTGGAATCTAAATGAAATGTGGTTTCAGGGATCGCCGATTGGGAAACGAGCCTTGAACCTCAACCATTGATTTTCAAAAATGCGACCAAGCAGTTGAACGCAAATTCGCCCAATTCGTATCGCAAATCTCTACAACTCACCCATTCCCATGCTTCGCCCAGGTATCCTTCAAATTCACCGTGAGGTTGAATACCCGCTTGGCGTCGGTGCTGTCGGGGTCGCAGACAAAATAGCCCTTGCGCATGAACTGAAACCGGTCGCCAGGCTGGGCCTTGGCGAGGCTCTGCTCGGCTTTGGCGCCATGGTTCACGTGCAGCGAATCTGGATTCATGAATTCGATGAAATCCTTGTCCTCGGCTGCCGCCTGCCCGTCGGGGTCCTCGACCATAAAAAGGCGGTCGTAGACGCGCAATTCCACATCCACAGCCTCTGCCTTGCTCACCCAGTGGATCGTGCCTTTCACCTTCTTGCCGCTCGTGTCGTGACCACTCCGCGTGCTCGGGTCATAACTACAATGGATTTCGGTGACATTGCCATCTGCATCCTTCACAAAATCGTCGCACCGCAGGATGAAAGCCCCTTTCAAGCGCACCTCGGTCCCTGGCGCAAACCGGTTGTAGCCCTTGAACGGCTCCTCCATGAAGTCGTCGCGCTCGATCCAGAGTTCACGGCTGAAGGGCACCATGCGCGTACCCGCAGCGGCATCCTCAGGATTGTTCTCAATTTCCATCTGCTCGACCTTGCCCTCCTCCCAATTGGTCACCACCACCTTGAGCGGATCCAAGACGACCATCGTGCGGATCGCAATCTTGTTGAGGTCCTCCCGCAAGCAAAATTCCAGCAAGGAGTAGTCAGAAACCGACTTCACCTTCGTAATTCCCACGCGCTCAGCGAGGTTACGGATGGCGGCGGCGGTGTACCCACGGCGGCGCAAACCTGCAATCGTGGGCATGCGGGGATCATCCCAGCCGGTCACATGCCCCTCGGTCACGAGGCGCAAAAGACGGCGCTTGCTCATCACGACGTATGTGAGGTTCAGGCGCGAAAATTCGATTTGGCGGGAGGGGAAAATCCCCAATTGCTCGATGTACCAGTCATACAAGGGCCGGTGCACCTCAAACTCGAGCGTGCAGACGGAGTGCGTCACCTTTTCGATCGAGTCGCTCTGCCCGTGGGCATAGTCATAGGTCGGGTAGATGCACCACTGATCGCCCGTGCGGTGATGGTGCTTGTGCAGGACGCGGTACATGACGGGGTCGCGCAATTGCATGTTGGGCGAGGTCATGTCGACCTTGGCGCGCAGCACCCAAGTGACTTCCTGAAACTCGCCGGCCTTCATGCGCTGAAACAGGTCGAGGTTGCGCTCCACGCTCGTGTTGCGGTGGGCACTCTCCTCGCCGGGACGTGAGGGCACGCCCCGCTGACGGCTCATTTCCTCCTGTGGCGTGTCGTCCATGTAGGCCTTGCCAGCTTGGATGAGCACCACGGCCCAGTCATAGAGCTGCTGGAAATAGTCGGATGCATAATATTCGGCATCCCACTGGAAGCCAAGCCATTGGATGTCGGCGCGAATCGCGTCCACATATTTGGTGTCCTCGGCGACGGGGTTGGTGTCGTCAAAGCGCAGGTTGCATTTGCCCCCAAACTGCTTGGCCAATCCAAAATCCAGGCAGATGGCCTTGGCGTGGCCGATGTGCAGGAAACCGTTGGGTTCCGGCGGAAACCGCGTCTGGACATGGCTGTGCTTACCTGATTTCAAATCTTCGGCGACGATCTCCTCGATGAAGTTGAGGGGTGTATTTTCTGGCGAATGGCTCATTGAAACTGATATTTCTAGTCTAAAAAGAGGACAAAATTAGGAAAAACTAGGCGAATCTCGGCAAATGGCGTCCATGATTTTGGAGCATGCATCTGGGCTCAGGCAATCCAAAACTGCCACATGGTATCGCTCATCGCGCCCTCGACATGCAGTTTTTCGCCCTCCACCAGCGTGACGGGCTGCTCAAAGAAAAACACGGCCTGCCCCCAATGCCGCAGTTCGCCATTGGGACCGCTGCTCAAGGTCGCCTCGGCATCCAAATGCAGGTCAAACCACAGCGCCAGCGCATTGGCCTCGCCGTTGCGCAGCTGCTTGAACTCCACGTCGAACCGCTCAGGGCGCTCCTCGTCGATGGCCGGGCCTAGGTCTGTGAAGTTGATGTACTTGATTTTCAGGACCTCTGAGAGACCAGAATCGGGATGGGCGCGCAGGTGGATGACCTCATATTCCGCCGGGATCCGAAACCGCTCAAATTCCTGCAAATTGAAGCCCTCGATGTCATGCAGCGTACCTTGGGAGAGGATATTGGGCAATTGGAGGAGCTGTACGCAGACCTCTGCGGCGGCCGGCACGACGATGGCATCGGGCTTGGCGAGGGTCTGCAAGGCCGAGCGGATGCTGGGGAGCATGCCCTCGCCGAGCAAGGCGGCATCGAGGATTTCGGTCACGATCACATCGGCCCGGCCCGGCAACTGCTTCCCGACCTTGAGCAGGCCGGAGTGCATGCCATATACGTCGATCTGCTCGGCATAGCCGTTTTGAGCGACGATGTCCTTGGCGGCGTTGGCGATGTTTTCGCTGGCCTCGCAGGCGACCACCTTGCGGGCGCCTGCCCGCACGGCCATCATCGCCAGCAGGCCCGAGCCCGTGCCAATGTCCAGCACGAGGTCACCCGCGCGCACGACGCGGCAGATCGCCGCGTCAAATGCCGCATTGCGCGCAGTGTCGGCCAGCATGTGGAAGTGCCAGCTCGGGATGCCCGCAGCCGACACTCGACGCAGGTTGCGCAGCGCACCCATGTTGTCGGGCTCGATGGCCAGGGCCATTTGGTAGGATTCAGAGGCCTCGTCCATGCGGTCCAGGGACCGCAGCGCATTGCCCCGATGGATCCAAGCATTGGCCGAGTCGCGGTTGAGTTGCAGGGCCATGTCGGCCGATTTCAGGGCCTCGGTGTCCATGCCGATCTCATTTTCCAGCTTGGATTTGTTGTCCCAGAGCACCGAGGACTTGGGCAGCATCTCCAGGGCCAAGTTGAGTTGCAGGAAGGCTTTGTCATACAAGCCGAGCGAGGCGTAGATATTGCTCAGGTTCAGATGTGCGCCCTCGTGGGTCGGCGACAGGATCAGCGTGCGCTCATAGGCGACCTGTGCCTCCTCGTGCCGGCGCTGGTCCACCAAGACATTCCCGAGGTTGAAGGAAGCTTGGAAGAAATCAGCCTTGAGGTCGATGGCCCTGCGAAATGCGGCCTCGGCATTTTGGACCTCTCCATTTTCATAGTGCAGGTTGGCGAGGTTGTAGTAGCAGAGCGGCAGGCGATCGTTGACTTTGATCGCTGCGAGGAAGGCATCCATCGCGTCTTGCCGACGGTCGAGTGCGACCAGGATCGAGGCGCGGTTGATCAGGGCGTCGACGTTCACGGGATTGACCTTGAGCGCCTTGTCCACAAATTTCAAGGCAGATGCATGGTTGCCCTTGCCATACTGCAGCGCGGCCATGTTGGTATTGACAGCATCTGCATCGGGCATGAGCTTGAGGATCTTGGCATACATGGACTCTGCCTCGGCGATGCGACCTGCTTGGTGTGCCACGATGGCTTTGCCATATTGCAGCTCCAGTTCTTTGGGAT
>JANMIM010000042.1:0-4897 GCA_031375795.1 Bacteroidota bacterium | reverse complement strand
GCACGCTGTACCAATCAGGCAGGCGGGCGGCCAGCATGAAGACCAAGCCAAGTACGATGTAAATGCGGTGGATGTATTCTTCCAGCAGGTGCTGCCACACGTAGATCAGTGTCTCGCGGGTATTGGTCCAGATTCCCAACCAGGGATTGAGGCGCTTGACCTTGGGATTACTGGTTTCCGGATCGGATGTAGGATTCATCGTGTTCAAATCAAGCGTATTCCCGTGAGAAAGGAAAGAAGAAACAACAAGATGCCGAGGCTCAGTATCCAGGCCACCGCGACGATGGCCACGCTGCGCAGCCGACCCAGTCCAAATCCCGTATCGATGGCCACGGCATTTTGGTAGGCAAATAGGCCAATGAAGGGCAATGTTGCCAGCAACCACAAGGCTTGCAGGCCATGCCCGGGCACCAATGCCGGCACATCCAGGATGAAATGCTGCAGCCAGAGCAGCAAGGCCACCGGTATCCAGGCACGCGCAATGCCGCTGTGCCATGCCAGCAGGCTGCCATAGCCGACACGCCCATCTCCCAATGCCGAGGCTATGCGCCGCGACGCAGCCAGCAGCCATGACCAAAGCCATCGCCACTGCTTGAGGATCGGATAGTCAAGGAGGCGCTCCATGCCAGCGGGGCCAAGCAGCCGCCCCCAGAGTATTTTTTTCAGGGGAAATGGGGGAATGACCAGGCGGAAATCAAATTGGGAGCGGTGCGTAGGATCGAGGAGATTGGCCATCCAAAGGCTCAGCAGGCACGACAGCAGCATGAAGGAAATGCCCAGCAGGGGGCCGGCCACCAAGGCCACGCTCATCACCTGCCCAGAGGGCAGGCCCACGCCAAGGTCAAAGGCATCCGCCCAGAGCAACACCATGCAACAGCCTGCAAGCACCACCCACAACACGAGCACCTCCTGGCGACTGGACCGCAGCATCCATCTGAATGCCGCGGCAGGTTGCCGCAACAATCGCCAGTAGGATACGCCAATGCCAAGTTTTTGCTTCCCCATCAATCGCTGCAAATTTATGCATTTTTTGCGGCAAGGCTCCCAGAAATGGCTCGCTTTTTGTAATTTTAGGCCCATGGACACGATGCACACGATTTCATCTTGGGCCCGCACACAGCTGGCACTTTTCAGGAAGGCAGGCCTGCTTTGCGCTTGCCTGCTCTGCCTGTCGCTCACGGCGATGGCCCAAACGACCGATGTATGGGGCGAGGAGGAAGAGGACGAACCCACCGAGGAAAAGGCCCTCGTGGACGACCGCCCCGAGAAAAAGGAAGAAGTGACCATCAAGCTCAACGAAGAGCTGTTTCAGTGGAAGGATGAACTCACCATCCACCGCAATGATACCTTGAACATCTCCGTGCGCGACCTCGCACCTGCCTCGCGTGTCGAGATCGTCGCAGAGAAAGGTGGCATCAGCCTCGGCCGCAAAGTCTTCTACGCCAACAACCGCGGCGAGCTCGACCTCGAGATCCGCAACGGCAACAAGAAAATGAAAGGCAACATCGTCCTGAGCTACACCCCCTCTGGCGCACCCAAAAAGGAAAAATCGATTCATTTGGTGATTGATTGAGCATTTTTGGAGCCCGTGGCCGGAGCTTGTCCTGAGCAAGGTCGAACGGGGCCATAAGGCTATCGACACCACGCCTCCGGCGGAATTTTCCGACCATGGCCTACAGCTCTTCGCCCAAAATCCTTAACCCAATAGCATTGGGCTACAGCACAGGGAAATTGAGCACCCAATGGCCTCAAAACAACCTTGCGTTGAAATTGAATAGCCAGTAGCTCCTATTTATAAGCAAGAATCCCAAAACCGCAGCCCCCATTGCCTAACCCATGACTTCAGTCGTGGGTCATACGGAGAATTCCCCCGCCCGCACCCATCCGTATTCCAGCCCCCACAATCAACATCCGTCCCAAACAAAGGATCACCCATCATGGCAAAATTTATCACCGTCCAAAATTCAACCAGAATTCCCACATTAGCCTATGAATCAAAACCCATGAAATGAAACGAATCCACATCCATCCATTCGCCTCATCCCTGATCTTCGTCTGCCTCCTGGGTCTGCTCGCTGCACACGCTCCCGCCCTGGGGCAGGGCATTGACGTTAGGCCATTGCGCACCCAAAAGCTCGCGCTCGGCGTGTACAACCATCTGAACGGGTGGCTGCCGACGGTTGCGTTGGAGTTTCGACTTGCTCCCCGATTGTCCTTGGAGCCATCGGTGGGCTTTGCCGACAGAAGGAGACCACGCGTGGGGGTGCCGCTTTCGCAAGCCTCAAGGCAATACAAATTTGCATTGGGATTGGAGCTCAAACATTACGTTTTGTTCAATGGACGCAACCCGCTCGAAGGGCTGTATGTAGCCGCGACGACCAGCTATTTCCGATCTGCCATCTACGCCCAGCCATTCGAACAACCCATGGTTGGCAATCACCATTGGAAGGCAGGGCTTGGCATCGGAGGCAATTATTATGTTTACAAGCGATGGAGTGTCGGGGCTGCAGGATACCTGAATCGCATGACGGATAGAAGCAAATATTACGGCAACGATGGCTTCGTGTTCTATACCAACAGATGGGACAGATGGCGCCTGAATTGGTTTGTGCAAGTCGGCATTTCGATGGGGCAGGCGAAAGGGAAAAATTGATTTTGCACGAGCTATACTCCATTCCTCGGCCCACATTTTTCACGATTGGAAAATAACATCAAGAACATGGCAAAAAAGATCGTATTCATGCTGATGGCCCTGGGTTTTGGGCTACATGCCTTTGGGCAATTCCAGGAATTCTTGCCCATCGATCCCCTCCTGAGCCAGGCCCCAACGGGTGTCTTTCACTTGAGGGCAATCACGTACCCCACAGATACTGAAAGCGAAAAAGGCAGGAAGAATCCAGCTTTTTTCACGACGGATTGTTATTATGATAACTCCGGACACCTGATCCGATTTGAGCAAGGACTGTTTTCCTTGGGGGATAGCATCCGTTTAGGTTGGGAATCTTGGCCATCCTCCTCTGATCAGCACATTTGGCACTTCCGCGACCTCTCTCTGGGCGATACCCTGGATTGGGAATTGACGCGCGATTCGCTTGACCGCATTGTTCAATTTGCCCATGGTCCTGACCCTTTTGGGGCTCTCATGAGTTACCGGTACGGGGAAGATGGGAATTTGGTGGAGGTGCAAAGCAAATCCATCAACACATCCTCTGTATCGGAGACTTTTAAGTTCAGCTATGACGAATCGGGCCGCTTGATCCATGTGGAAGAAAAACGTCGGTGGGAGGAAGAAATAGATGAATATGAATACCACTACAACGGCGATCGGCTCGATGTATTGCGGTACAAAACTTCCATCAATGGGGGGAAATGGCAAGAGCAACATTACCGATATGGCCCAGATGGCTTGATCGACAAGATGAACGAGCAATTGACCACCAAGGGCAAAAAAGTCATTCGGTACGTCGCCTACCAATATGAAAAATGGAAGTAAAAACGGTGGAAGTCGAACGCATTGCTAGGGTTGAAAACCATGCCGTCCGGATTGCAGGAGAAAGTCCGCGAGCTGAAGTACGGGGAAATTGAGTACCCAATGGCCGCCAGATAACCTTGTGCTGAAATTGCCTGCGGCGATCTGAAGATTGAGTAGCCAGTGGTTTGCATTTTCTTCCAGCGAAAACGAAAAAAAACACAGTACCCTATGGCCTCAAAACAACCTTGCTCTGAAATTGAATCGCCAGTGTTTTTTTGATGAAAAACCCCTCACTTCGCTTGCAGCCATGCCCCCAGGCTCGCCATGCGAAACAACTGCGCACTGTCGAGTTGCGCGAGCGGCTTGCCATGCCAGGGATCCTTCACCCCTGCCTCCAAGGCCGCCCGGGCATAAGCCTCAAAACGGTCCCGGTACAGCGTCATCCACTCGTCATGGGGCGTCGTAAAGCCTTTTTTGTCCTTGCGGAAACGGATTTTCTCTGGCAAGTCGGGCATCGCCAAGCGCAAGATGTACTTTTGCCAGCCCTGTTGGATCTTGTACTCATCGGGCAGCGACATCGCAAACTCCACGATGCGGTAGTCCAGAAACGGCAGCCGCGCCTCCACCGCAAACGCCATCGAGTTGCGGTCCTCATAGCGCAGCAGGCTGGGCATGATGAAGGAGCGCAAATCGAGCTTCAAGACATCCACCAGCGAAGACGCTGCATTCCAGGCCGTAATCTCAGGCGGTCCGGGCAATTTGTGGCCCAGTTTCAGCTTGAGGTACAGCTTCACATCGTTGAGGATCGTCTTTTTCACGGTCTTGGGATCCCATCCCTTGAACGCGCAATATTCCTCGACCAGCAGGTTGTAGGCCGCAAATTTCCCTTGTAGCAACAGGCTGCGGCCATATTTGTAGAAGTGGTGGTGGTAGCCGCCAAACAACTCGTCGCCGCCCTGCCCGTCGAGCAATACCGTGACCTCAGAGCTGCCCACGGCCTTCATCACCGACCATTGCGCATACATCGACGTGCTCACGACCGGCTGGTCCTGGTGGTACATGAACCGCTCAAAATCCTCAAAATCAAAACGATCCAGCGGATTGGTATAGCGCGCGTCCAAGCCCAGGTCCTGCTCGATGAAGCGCACGAAGGCCGACTCGTCGCCCTCCTTGCCCGGAAAAATCGCCGTAAACGTATGCATCGGGCTCATCTCACCCGCCTTGATCCTGAGCTTGTGTGCCGCGTAGATGATGCTGCTGCTGTCGAGTCCGCCCGAGAGCGTCGTGCCCCAGGGCACGTCTGAGCGCATGCGCAGGCGAATCGCGTCGTCGAGCAGGCTGCGCAGCTCCATGGCCGCATCCTCGATCGCGAGCTTGCGTGGGCGGCCACTAGGCAGCGCCCAATAGGCCACCGACGGCGCCGCC
>JANMIM010000028.1:0-1778 GCA_031375795.1 Bacteroidota bacterium | reverse complement strand
ACTTCAACAATGCCGCGCCCCAAATCACCGTCTACCCCAGCCCTGCCCACGTCGGTGAGCAGGTGAGCATGCAAGTGAGTGTGCAGGAGCCCAGCGAGGCCAAGCTATCGGTCTATGACATGCTCGGCAAGACACTCTTTGAGCAGTCCCTGTCCCTGAGCCCCGGCCAGGTCGAGGTCGCGCTGCCGAGCGCACAGTGGACTTCGGGTTCCTACCTAATCCGCTTGGAAGGGGAGAAATTCCGGATGGAGCAGAAACTGCTGCTCGCCCAATAAGCTGAAATTAGTTCTAAGGATATTTCGCCGGGAAATCGCAAGGTTCCCCGGCTTTTTTTGTTGCGATGGCCGGGCGGGAAGCTGCGGCGGCGATTAGCAAAAATGGAAGAGAGGATGCAATTTTGCAGGGCAAAAATTGAGACATGCGCAAGTACTGGTTGGCATTGGGATGGATGTGGATGGCGACCTTTGCCATGGGGCAGGAATTCACGCAGACAATCCGCGGCACGGTGCGTGACCAGGAGTCTCAGGCCCCGCTCGAAGGCGCCACGATGACCTTGGTCTCGGGCGATTCCGTGCTCACGGGGGCCTTTACCGATGCCGAGGGGCGTTTCAAGATCAGCAACGTGCGTGTGGGGCGCTATACCCTGCGCGCAGCCTACATCGGCTATGAAAGTGCCAGCATCCCCAACATCGTCATCAACTCTGCCAAGGAGGTGGTGCTCAACATCAGCCTCACCGAGGCCGTGATCACGACCGAGACGATCGAGATCATCGGCGGGAAAAAGGACGAGGCCCGCAATGACATGGCCCTCGTGAGCGCCCGCCAATTCACGATCGACGAGACGCGTCGCTATGCAGGCTCCTGGAACGATCCTGCCCGCATGGCCAGCAACTTTGCAGGCGTGATGCCCAACAACGACTCGCGCAACGACATCATCGTGCGCGGCAACTCCCCCTCGGGCATCCTGTGGCGGTTCAATGGCATCGACATCCCCAATCCCAACCACTTCGCGTCCTTTGGCACGACGGGTGGCCCGGTGAGCATCCTCAACAACAACGTGCTCGACAACAGCGACTTCATGACCGGCGCCTTTCCAGCAGAGTATGGCAATGCGCTCTCGGCGGCCTTTGACCTGAAGATGCGCAAGGGAAACGACGAGCAGTATGAGTTTCTCGGGCAATTTGGCTTCAACGGCCTTGAATTCATGGCCGAGGGGCCGATTTCCAAAAAGACAGGGGCATCGTTCCTGCTGAGCTACCGCTACTCGACGCTGGAATTGATGAAGAAGATCGGCATCAAGTTTGGCACGAGCGCGCAGCCCAAGTACCAGGACCTTTCCTTCAATTTCCATTTGCCCACCAGCAAGCTCGGCGTCTTCTCGGTGTTTGGGATCGGCGGATTGAGCAATGCCTTGGTGCTGGACAGCGAACGGGACACGGCCGACTTCTTCGGGCCCGCCGGCAACGACATCGACTATGGCACCAACACGGGTGTGGTGGGCCTGCAGCACCAGTTTTTTGTGAGCAAGAATGCGTTTGTCAAGCAGACGTTCTCGGTGCAGGGCTCGACGCAAAGCACCGATGTGGACCGCGTGGACCGCATCACCAAGGCCCCGACGCCTTTTTACCGCAACAGCTCATGGCAGGGCAAGTTCAGCTACAATGCCCTCATCAATGCCAAGATCAGCACACGGCACACGCTGCGGGCGGGAGCCTTTGTGGACAGGATGCTGTTTTCGCTGTATGACAGCTTGCAACCCGACACGACGATCGGCTGGC
>JANMIM010000019.1:0-9869 GCA_031375795.1 Bacteroidota bacterium | reverse complement strand
GATTTGCGTGCGCTAAAACGGGTCGTGGAATTGGCACAAAAAGGGCTGCCGATTTGCCTCAAAAGCTCACCCAAGCAACCTGGCAAAACAAAATCCACCGAATACGAAAGCCTACTCTCACAATTGATCGCCCTGCCCAATATCAAGCAAGATTTCCAGCAAGTGACCGACCACGAACCGCTCATCGCGGGCGACAACATTCCGGCCTATTGGTGTCGCGTGGAAAACGACGGAACGCATTCCATTTTCCTCGCACAATCACGCGCCAAGGACCTCAGCTACCCCGTCTATTCCGGCCAATCCATCATGCAAGCCAGCGAATTCCGGGAATTGACGCTGACTGTGAATGGGAAGACGATCACGCAGACCTTTGAATTCAAGCCTTATCAGTCCCTCCTACTCAAGGTTTCGCCACGCGGGAAATTGGAGTTTGTGGACATTGGGTTTGTGCCGAAGGAGCCTGTGGTGCGGCCGAGAGAGGTGCAGAAGAGTTATTTTTGAGTGTGAATGGTTTTGGAATGAGATGCAAATGGGGCATGGCCCTTGAAAGACCGATTTCGAAGATCTGCGTATGTGTTTTTGAATGGCATGGATTCCATCTCGCGCATTCAACTTGCATTTTTGCCAGCAATTGTCGAAATTGAAGCATTCATTGCGTACTTTGAGGCTTCTTGACGCTGACAATCATGCTTTTGCGCAAAATGATACAGTAACACCTTTGTTCGATTACAGAAGAAATGAAATTGAGGATCTTTTTGACACTTGTGCTTGCAACTTTTTTTCAGGTAGGTTTTTCGCAACAAATAGACTTTGAATGGAAAGAACTTCTTGGGAGTACCGATCATTCATCTGGTAACGAGGTACAATGTGACAGCGCAGGTTACATCTATGCCGCTGGCACATTTGGAGTCTCGAGCACAGCATTTGGCCTGACGATGAATGCCGGCATGGGACGGGACGGGTATCTGCTGAAGCTTGACTCCACCGGAAATCTCATCTGGCACAAACAATTCAAGAGTCATCGCGACGTCAACATCACTGCGATCCAAGTGGATCGAAACAACGATCTCCTGGTCGTGGGAGACTACAAAGTTCGCGTGGATTTTGATGTATCCCTTCAGACGAATAACGCAGACACTTTCCTGTCCTCCAACATGTTCATTTGCAAATATGACGGCAGTGGCAATCTGCTGTGGGCCAAAAATACTGGCGGCGTAGCTTATGAAGGCAATTCGGTGGCCGTGGATGGCAACGACAACCTCCTGCTAGCCGGGGAAAGTGTTGACATTTCGCTATTTGACACTGTAGGGACAGTGTACACATTGGATTCTACCTTTTATCCATCTCCATTTCCGCATTGGAGCTATTTTCACACGACGAACAAATTCATTGCTAAATATGACGCGTTTGGTGTGAAAATGTGGATTCGCGAAACCGACGGAAATCCGCGAGAAATGATGGCGGATCACAACAATCACATCGTCGTCTCGGGCGGTTTTTGGGCGGGCACTACTTTTGATGGCGTGACGGTGGTGCCGACGGGAACTGAATCGGCCTACTTGGCAAAGTATGATGCCGCAGGTCAATTGGTGTGGGTCAGGTTGTCTGGAGGATCGTCCAATGAAAATGGAGCCTTTGGACTCGCGATCGACGCTGCAAACAACCTCTACCAAAGCGGGAAAGTGAGCGGCAACAACATCCGGTTTGGGGGCAATATTGTGTCGACTTTTGCTTCAACAGATGCTTTCTTGAGCAAATATGATCCAAATGGTAATCTGACCTGGTACCGCATGTTTGGCACACCTGATCCACACCAAAATTACAATTGCGGAAATGCCTTGGCAATGGATCCACTGGGAGACATTCTTTTGATCGGCTATTTCATGGATACCTTGACTTTTGGCAACACCACCATCGCCTGTGATGGTGCTCCTGATGTCATGCTTCTGAAACTTGACCAAAATGGCAACGTGCAAAAGGCAGCTGAATATGTTGATTATGGATGGGTAACAGGAAACGATGTGACTGTCGATCAAAACAACAATATTTATATCACAGGGCTCACTTTTTTGAATGACTGGAACTCTGGATCTCCTTCCTTTGCCTTTGTGGGCAAGGTGAATTCACGCATTGTTGGCGTCCAAAATGGATCCTTTCCGGGGCAGATCAAGGTTTCCCCAAATCCGTTCCATTCCGCCATCGCCCTTGAATTTTCTGAGCAGCAAACAGATACCAAAATCGAAATATCGGATTGTCTCGGCAAGACGATAAAGTCAGAACGGGTAGCTGGAACAAGGTTCATCATCGAAAATGAAGCTTGGCAAGCCGGGGTGTACTTTTTGAAAATCACCGATGACCATCAACGGGTTTACAACACCAAAATCGTCTCGCAGTGAGTTTTCAGCGCAGGAATTCAACGTATCGTTGAATTTTATTTACGGCCCATCTGATGGGTTGCCTGGCGAAATCAGCGTGGTGGGACTTTGGGATTGTGCTGAATTAGCCTGTCGTGCGGCCTCGGGAGGTGCAGAAGGGTTGGTTTTGAGGGGGATACGTTTGCGTCCCAGAAGATCGATCTACAAATAGAGAATTGCTGCCTCTGTGTCAATCACCAAGGCCCCAGTTTCAAGACATTCACAAAGGTATTGCCCTCCAAGCGACAGAGCCCGCCCGAACAACCGAACCAAAGCCTACCGCTTTGGCCTTGAAAAATGCTTTGCACATGTTTGCTCACGAGCCCATCTTTTTCGGAGAAACTGCTGAACGTTTTTCCATCGAATCGGCAACAGCCACCACCTGCCGTGCCGATCCAACTATTCCCTGAATCGTCCTCGATCAGGGTCCACACAAAACTGTAGCACAGGCCGTCCTTTTCCGTGAAAGTGGTCCATGATTTCCCATCGTATCGGCTCAATCCCTCCTCACGCGTGCCAAACCACAGATTTCCAGCATGATCCGCTAGGACGGAACTCACATTGTCGCCCGCCAAACCATCTTTCTTCGTCAAAATTGAAATGTCCTTTCCGTCGTATTTCCGTACTCCAAAACCGTTCGTCCCAAACCACATATTGCCCAGTTTGTCCTCGGCGATCGCCCAAACCAATCTCGGCGGAAACATCGGGTCGGTCTGCGCAATATCTACATCTGGCAATGGGAATTCGCTGAACATTTTTGCACCCGGCTTGGCAGCCACTGCGGGATCGTGGCGTGAAACACCACCGTTGGTCCCGACCCAAATCGTGCCCTTGTGGTCCCGAAAAATGCTCCACACATCGTTGCCGCTCAGCCCGTCGTTCAAGGAATAATTGCGGAAGGAGCTACCGTCGAAGCGCGAAACGCCGCCATCCGTCCCAAACCAAATATCGCCTTTTTCATCCTCCAGGATTCCTCGCACCGCAGCCCCTGCAAACCCTTCATTGACCGAAAAATACGTGAGCGAATTTCTGTCCTTGCGGCAGACGCCATCGCCATTGGTTCCAAACCACAAATTGCCCTTGCTGTCCTCAAATACGCGGCGCACGTACTCGCTGATCTGTCCGGATGGGTCACCAGGAGCTACCACACCGGCCCATTGCCTACCAATCAGTGGCGGCCTCAAGGTCGGTGTTTTGGCGGTATCAGATTCAGATTGAGACAAATTTGCCTGCGAAGGCCGATTGCAGGCTCCCAACAGTACGGTACAGCAGAGGAGTGCGAAGATTTTTTTCATGGGATTTTGTTCGGGGAAATACCATAATATGGAATAAAAAAACCGCAAAGGACGCAAAGGTTCGCAAAGAATTGGGGGCTTTGCGGTTCTTTGCGTCCTTCGCGGTTTCCTTGATCAAGAAGATCAGCAGCCCGGCATTCCAAAATTGAAGGGCATGATCACCCACCACTCGGAGGGCAGGCCATTTTCGAGGCCGGGTTTGAAGAGCAATTCCTTGACGTGTGCCTCCACGGCGTCGCGCAAGACCGCAATATTGCTGCCGATGTATTGGTGGCGAATCACGCGGCCGGTATCATCCACGAGCAATTTCACCACGACTTTGCCTTTGATGGCTTTTCCTTTGGCATCTACTGGGAGTCCGATCATTTTCATGACGCGGTCGCGGTTCAGGAGATGGGGGTGATTGTCCACGTTTTCGAGCTCCTCGATGGAAAGAATCGTGTCGAGGTTGAGGACTTGTGGCTGACGGCCGAGGCAGACGATGCCTTTTTTGGAGGGGTTGTCAGACACGGGCGGCAGTTGGTTGCGGATGAGCATGTCGTCGAGGTCAAAGAAGCCTGCCGTGGCTTGGGCATCGGCTTGCGAACCGACATCGGCCGAGTCTTGCGATTGGGCATTTTCCGCAACATTCGCGGCCGTGGTCGCAGGGCTGTCCACCACAAATGAATTGGTCTGGCCATCGGTCTGGTGTGCGAAGCTGGTGCAACCCGCCATCAAGGCTGCGAGCGGCAGGACGCAGAGATATTGCAGGATGGTTTTTCGCTTGGAGTTTTCACTGAGTACCATGATACGTTCTTTTATGTGTGAATAGAAGGAATTTGTGATCGAGAGCTCGTGGGTGCCGAGCTGTTGCTGCAGCAGGAGGCGCTTGATTCCGTCGACGCCCGCGACGGGTAGGGCTGCCTGGTCTGCCAAGTATTCGTGGGTCTGCCGCAGGTCGCGGCGCAGCATATAGATCGCCGGATTGATCCAGCAAAAGGCTTTGAGCAATTCCAAGGCGATGAGGTCCAGCGAGTGCAATTGGCGGCTATGGCAGCGCTCGTGGGCTAGCGCGACCGCCGCACACTTGGGGTCGAGGTCGTGAGCGGCATTCCAAAAAATGTACCTGAAATAGGATGCCGGGCCGATATCTTGGGTTGTCGTCACCAAAGTGTAGCCGTCCTGCGGCGATTTGCGGCCATTGGCGATGAGTCTGATCACCATCATGTTGCGCCACAAAAGGGCGATCAATGCAACCGTGACGCCGATGAGGTAGATGGCCAAGCCGATCTCCAAGGCCGAGGGCGACCAGGCCGGCGCGGCGGGTGCGGGAATGGAGGTGGCCACAAGCGCCGGCACGGTGCTAGGCTGGCTCACAACCGGCACTGGTGCGACATCGATCACCATCTCAGGCAAGGCCTGTACAAAACTCGGATTGGGGAGCGTGGGCGGCACGATCTCCCAACGCAGCAGCGGCAGGAGCAAGGCGACGCCGAGTCCACCTACGAGGTAGATGCGGTTCCACTGAAAGCGTCGTTGCCGGGCCAGAAACACCCTGAAATAGACCGCCTGGAGCAGAAGCAAGAGGTTGACGCCGATAAAATATTGGATGAATGCTGCCATGACTTATTTTTCTGAAGGGATCGCCGCGTGCTCTTGCATCAGTTCATCGAGGGTCTTGAGGTCGAGGTCCTGCTCTTGCATGAAGAAGTGGAGCATCGACTTGAAGGAGCCGCCGAAGTAGTTGTTCAGGTATTGCCCGAAATAGGCCTTGGAGTACTCGGCCCGCGAGACGAGCGGGTAGTATTCAAATGACTTTCCATAAGCCTTGTGGCCCACAAAGCCCTTGGTTTCCATGATCTTGAGAATTGTGGCGACGGTGCTCTGGGCAGGTCGCGGCTCGGGCAGGGCCTCGATGATGTCCTTGAGAAAGGCATTTCCCAAGTCCCATAGCTTCTGCATCAATTCCTCCTCGGCGCGTGTGAGCTTCTGCATAATATAATGTGATTTGTGCAAAGATTGTTCGGTAGGTTTAGAATTGCAACTAATGTATTAGAATATGTACTATGAATTTAGAAATATTAACAAAAGCGGCATGGAATGGCTCTGAGACAGCGGCTGTCATTGGATGTTGAGGCGTGGACGTCTTCCAGAATCTCGCGACACCGACTTGTTCTGCGATGCTCGGCTTGGCTGCTGCCCTGCCTCAATGGGAAGCTGGATATGCGTCACCTGCCCCGCTCAAAGCGCTCCATGAAGGCTTCCTTTTTCTGGGGAGAGACAGGTACGATGCTGCCGTCGCTCATCGTGATTTCGCCGCCCTTGCCACGGTGGTACTTGGCGACGTGTTCCAGGTTGATGAGGTGGGATTTGTGGACGCGCAGGAAGCCCGAGGCTGCCAGCAAATCCTCGTAAAACTTGAGCGTGCGGCAGATCATCATCTTGGGTTTGTGGGCAAAGATGAAGTCGGTGAAATTGTCATTGGCGGTGCAGGAGATGATGTCGCCGATCTTCACGACCTCAAAGCCCTCGATCAGCGGCAGCACGATCTTTTTTTGTTGCGCATTTGCCGCATGGATGTTTTCCAAGATCACGCTCGTGTGAAAGGAGGCGGCGTTTTTCTCCCGCTGTTTTTTGATCTTCTCGACGGCGGCGATGAGGTCGTCGATGCTCACCGGCTTGAGCAGGTAATAGGCCGCGCTGTAATTGAGGGCTTGGATGGCGTAGTGGTCAAATGCCGTCACAAACACGGTCTCAAACGCAATGTCGTCGCCCAGTTGTTCCAGCAAGTCAAATCCATTGCCGCGCGGCATCTCGACGTCCAGAAACACAATATCAGGCTGGTGCTGCCGAATCAAGGGCAAGGCCGAGTCGACCGCATCTGCTTCTGCGACCAGTTGCACATCTGCGCAATATTTGCGCAGGTATTCGCGCAGCACATTGCGGCTCGTGGTTTCGTCGTCGACGATGATGGCTTTGAGATTCATGTATTTGAGCTTTGGGAGAAACCGCAAAGGGCGCAGAGAACCGCAGAGAAATACAAAGAAGTAGGGGCGGGGCTCTGCGTACCTCTGCGCCCTTTGCGGTTAATGAATACCCTCATTTTGATTCAAGAATTGCAGGTGAATGCACTGTCCGCAAGAAATTTTGGGGAATGCTGATTCGCACGGTCGTGCCGGGATACTCGGCACCTGCATGCGTTTGGTCCACCTCCACGTGCATGCCGGCATGGTAGATCTCATTCATCAGCTGCATGCGCATCCCGATGTTTTTCATGCCCATTGAGTGTTGCCGTTTCTGATGCGTCGTTTTCAAATCCTTGGACTTTGCGATGCCGATGCCGTCGTCTTGGATCGTAATCTGCAATCGATGGGCTACGCGCTCAAAATGAATCAAAAGCTTGCCGCCGCCTGCCCGGTAGCGCAGCCCATGCCAAATTGCATTTTCAATGTACGGCTGCACAATCATGGGCGGCACCTGGAATTCCGCATTCTCCAATTCCGCATCCACCTCAAAGCGGTATTCAAATTGATGCTTGAAGCGCGCATGCTCCAAACTCAGGTACAATTTCAGCATCTCGACCTCGTCTGTGAGCGGAATGAATTCCTGCTTGGAGCCGTCCATCACCTTGCGCATGAGGCGGGAAAATGCGGTCAGGTAGCGGTTGGCGGCGCGCTCATCGTTTTGCGAAATGAATTCATTCACAGAGTTCAGGGCATTGAAGATGAAGTGCGGATTCATCTGCCCGGTCATCGATTGCAGCGCCAGCAACTTGTCTGCGCGGCGGCGGGCACGTGTATTGCGCACGAGGATCAAGCCCGCGACAATTCCCAAGATCATGAACGCAATCAGGATTCCGATGATGAGGTTGCGCGCCAAGATCTGACTGCCCTTGTTTTGCTGGTCCTGCCGCAGCAAATCGATCGACGCGTCCGCCAATGCGCGCTCGCGCTCCAGCAATTGCACGCGCTCCTCATTTTTGCCGAGATCGGTGCTCAGGGCGATCGCCGCCGCAAGTTCGCGCGCCTGCACGGCCTTCACCGAGTCTTGCAGGATCGCGTATTTCTTGTAGTATTCCAGCGATTTCTCGAATTCACTTTTTTTCAGGAAACCCTCGGCGAGCAGACGATAGGAATCGGCGCCCGCTTGGAGGTCGACACTGTTGGGCTGGACCACCACGCCACTTGCAGGCACGGTGGAGGTGAAGCTCGTCGGCATCAGGTTGTTGGAGGCCAAGTTGGTGACGCCGGTCTCCACATATTTTGCGGCGAGGTCGGGGAGGTCGGCCTCGAGATAGGCATTGCCGATGGCGATGTTTTGCAGGGAATTGGTGCCCAGGTTGGTGGTGCCCCCGTTGAGCACGACCACCGCATTGCGCAGGTCGAGCTCCTTTTGGAGATTGCCCTCGGCGTGGTAGATGGCCGCGAGCGCCTGGCGTGCAGCGATCTCTTTTTCCTTGAATCCATTCGATCCCGCCAATTCAATGGCCTTTTCCAAGGGGCCCTTTGCCTTTGCCCCCTCGTTCGCGCGTTGGTGATGTTCGCCCAGCGCGATCAAGGTCTCGCATTCGCCGGCCAGGTCTCCTGCTTGTCTTTCGTCACGCAGCAGGGCCTCCAACCGCTGCTCGGCGTCCTTGTTTTTGCCCATTTTGGAGCCCAGCCGCGCCTGCGTGCGCAGCACCTCGTTGCGAAGGCTACGCGTCGCCGTGGGCGGCATCAATTTCAGGCTGGTTTCCGACTCCTGAAATGCCTCTTGGAATTGGCCTGTCTGCTCATACACTTGCGTGAGCAGGAGGGAAGCCTGCCGCAAGATGTTGGGATCCAGCGTGCTGCGAGCGGGTTGCGTGGAATTGCTGCTGTAGGTGGAATTGGTTGCGGTATTGATCGTAGGATTGGCAGCAAAGAGGTGCTTGCACTTGAGCAGGTTTTCGCGGGCGTCGTTGGGGCGGCCGAGTCGTTGCTGAATCTCAGCGGAGGCGAGGTAGGCGCGGGCCTCGCCGTTGGGGTTGCGGTTCACGATCGCAGCGCTCAGGGCTTGGTAGAGGAGCGGCAGGGCTTGCGCAGGTGCCACTGCGCCGACAACGCGTGCAGAGTCCAGGAAGATGATGGTCGAGTCCGGCGCCGGGTTGGTGTAGGCGCCATAGGAGCTGTATTGCGCCCATGCATTCTCCCAGCTCCCCAAAGCCAAGCCGATCACCATCAAGGCAACCAAAATCCAATGGGATATGTGGGTCGATGCGCGCATGCAATGCAAACATAGGGCGGAATGCGGGAATCGGGAAATCGGTGCTACGGGAATGTACCTGATTCAGTGGTTTTTGAGGGCCGAATTTGGACGTTTGGCCCAGTGGGATGGCGTGTTGGCGAGGTGGAATGGACGGTTTGCCAAGTGCGAATGAATTGTTTGGGCTGATGGCTAGGGGTAGGTAAATGCGACTGAATTGAGTGTGTAACAAATTGGAGGAGCCCGCCCCGTCCCAATGACGGGACAGGGCATCGAACATTTGCCTCTGGCGTAAGCAGAAGAAATCACCGATTTTGAGCGTTTTAGGCCGGAGGCAAATGGTCATCCGTCCGTCGGCATCCCGCACCTCGAGTGCGGGACGGACTCCGCGATTTTTGTTGGGCTCCCCTCATTTGTTACACACTCGAATGAATTGGAAGTGGGATTGCGTGCCGCTGCGAGGAGGAGAGCTGCTATCCCCTCCGCTTTTTTGCTGATTCTGTGGCCGGAGGCCAGGGTAGGATGGCCCTGCGGCTGGAAGCCGCGGGCCGCGCTGACTTGAATTCACCTTTGTTGATTCTGCGACCGCCGCAAATCCATTTCACCCCGCCAAAACCACCCTTTCACCAAGTGCGCCCATGCATTGGCCATTTGCCACTTTCATCGGCCATTGCAGCCCAATAGTTTTACCTCATATCTCATGAATTCCACGATAAAAATATGAAAAAGCTATCCTTTCTGCTCTTCTTCCTCTTCTTGCTGAGCGCACACATGCACGCCGCCGAGGTCGGCACAAGCTCCAAGGTGACGGCTGTGACCGTCTACCGCAAGATGGCCCGCGAGACCCGCACCTGCTACGCCAACATCCCCGCCGGCAACACCGAGGTGGTGCTGAGCGGCGTGAGCATGGACATGCTCGACCAGAGCATCCAAGTCTCGGTCAAGGGCGAGGCGGTCC
>JANMIM010001474.1:0-2267 GCA_031375795.1 Bacteroidota bacterium | reverse complement strand
ACCATAGCTCAAAAAAACCAAAAAGAGAGTAGTGTGCACCAACGTGGCCAGATGCATCCAATACTGCTTCAAATGGTATCGCAAAATCTTCATTCGCTATGTGAACTATTGTGAACTCCAATAAGAAGAGCCTAATCTCTCGCGCTTGGCAATCAAATTTCGCACTCAGGGAACTCCCTCAAAATCCTTCAAAAATGCCCAAGCCAAACAAACTGAAATCGTACTTCACGGGGTCGCAAGGATCAAATCTACGCAGCGCGTCTGTCAATTCCAATGCCGCACGCCAGTCGTCTTGCTTGCGCGTGAGCAGTCCGAGCTTGCGGCCGACATTGCCGGTGTGCACGTCGAGCGGGCAGATGAGTTGGGAGGCTTGCAGGCTATCCCAAATGCCAAAATCGACGCCTGCGCCGTCCTTGCGCACCATCCAGCGCAGGTACATGTTCAGGCGCTTGGCGCTCGAGCCCGCGCTCGGGTCAGCGATGTGCTTGGCTGTGCGCGGCGTGAAGCCCTCTGTCGCCAGCATCGCCTTGCGGTACCGCACGATGCCTTGGGCGGTATCCATTGCATCGGGCTCCAACCGAAAGATATTGGACAATCCCCCCTCCTCTTGGTAAATGCGCCGGATGCCCAACACCATGCCTTGCAGGTCGGGTCCCTGAAACGTGCGGTAGACAAAAGCCTCCAAGGACTTCAGCTCGTTCGCATTTGCCTGCATCACAAAATCATAGGGGGCATCCCAGAGCATTTCCATCATCCTGCCCGCAGCGCGCACGATCAGATCACGCCTGCCCCACGAGATCGTGGCAGCTAGCAGGCCCGAAATCTCGATGTCCTCCCGGGCGGTGTAACGGTGGGGAATGCAAACAGGGTCTGCCTCGATGAATCCCATGCGGTTGAATTCCAGCAGCTTCTGGTCGAGCAGATCCTTGATCTCGTCTTGGCTCACACGATGGTCTGCTGGTTGCGAAAGGGCGAATTGCGACGGTGGGCCCTGATGGCGACGACGGCCAAGATAAGCGTGACCAGCAGGACGACGAATGCAAAGATGCCCCAGGCAGCTTCATTCCACATGAGGAAGAAGTCGTAGGCGCCATGCGCCAGGACTGCCAAAAACAATCCGAATAGCATGTAGCCCACGCGTGCGGCCTTGGATTCCTTGAACTTCGCCTTGCCCACAAAGAAACCCATCATGTGTGCAAATGCCCCGTGGGCAGGCACGGCCGTAAACATGCGCAGGATCGCGACCGTGAGGCCGCCCTCCACGACATAGAGCACATTTTCAATCGCTGCAAAGCCCATTGAGATCGCCACGGCATACATGATGCCGTCATAAGGCTCGTTGAAGTCCTTTTTGGGAAAGGCATACAGGCGCAGGATCAAAAACTTGAAGCCTTCCTCTGACAACGCCACCACGACGAATGCCAGGAGCATCGTCGGCCAAAAAGGCATCCCATTGTCCGACAAGCCAAAAGCCGCCGTCATTCCCAGCTCTGCAATCACCCCCGGGATCGCAATCACGATCCCCAAGATGAAGCTGAAAATGAGCAGCCGCACAGGTTCCCGCTCATACTTGTCGAGCATGAACACCAAGCTGAAGATCACGACTACCGGTGCCAATGCAATCGCCAAGATGATCAGGATTTCTGTCATGGCCTAGCCGATGGCTTGCTTGAGGTCGGCGATCAAATCCTCCACGTCCTCTACGCCGACCGAGAGACGGATCAAGGAATCCTTGAGGCCGGCCTTTTCGCGGTCCTCCTTGGGGATGCTCGCATGCGTCATGGTCGCCGGGTGCCCGATGAGCGACTCGACCCCTCCGAGGCTCTCGGCCAGGGAAAAGAGTTGGAAAGACGACAGCACGCGCATGGCCTCGGCCATGTCGTCGCCCTTGAGCGTAAACGAGATCATGCCGCCAAAATCGCGCATCTGCTTCTTGGCGATCTCATGGCCGGGATGCGAGGGCAGGCCGGGGTAATAGACGCGGTCCACCTTGGGGTGGGCCGAGAGCCAAGCTGCGATGGCGCGGCCATTTTCACAATGCTGCCGCATGCGCAGGTGCAAGGTCTTGATGCCGCGCAACACCAGGAAGCAGTCCTGCGGTCCGGGGACGGCGCCGCTCGCATTTTGGATGAAGGCCAGGCGGGCGTGCAGGTCGGCGTCGCACACGACGAGGCAGCCCATCACGACGTCGCTGTGGCCGCTGATGTATTTGGTGATCGAGTGCATCACCATGTCGGCACCCAGGTCGAGCGGGTTTTGGAGGTAGG
>JANMIM010001447.1:0-5237 GCA_031375795.1 Bacteroidota bacterium | reverse complement strand
CGACAACCAAAACGCGCCCATCGAGGGACCGTTTAGCACCACCGAGCTGGACTCGCTGAGCGCGGCCGGCGACGATGTCGCCCTCGCCGTCGTGAGTGGCGTGGACAGCATCGGCCCACCCGACAATGCCTCTGCACTGCGCTATGAAAAGATCGATACAACCGTGTTTGGGCGCACTTACGAGGCATTTGTCATCAGCACAGACCCGATCACGGCCGTGTACCGCATCACATTCTCCAACGTCGGCGCGGGCAATGGCATGTATGTGCGCGACGCCAACCGTGTGAACGGCACGGTCTTCAAGTGGGTCGCGCCCGACAGCGCCTCGCAGCGCCCGCGCGGCGAGTATGCCCCCGTGCGCGTGCTCGTGCCCGCCAAGCTGCTGCAGGTCCTCGATGTCGTCGCCGACTTCAAGCTCAGTGCCAAATCGATCCTCTACACCGAGGCCGCCGTGAGCAGCAACGACCTCAATCGCTTCTCGGACATCGACGACAACGACAACGCCGACCTTGCCAACAAGACCGGCATCAAAGTCGATCAGCTGCGCATCTCAGATTCGCTGCAAGCCAAGTTTGACCTGAGCCACCGTTTTGTGGGCGAGCGGTACACCAACCTGGACCGCGTGTACAAGGTGGAGTATGGCAGGGAATGGAACTATGACGACCTCGGCGAGCGCCTCAATGAAAACGTGAGCGAGGCCATCGCCGAGTTGCGCTACGGGAAAAGCCTGCGCCTGACCGTGAACGAGGGCTTGCGCACTTTTGGGACGAGGTTGTTTTCCTTCAAACAGCTCTATGAGGTCGAGAGCAGTCACAAGTGGCTGCAGGGCAAATACACGTTCACGACGATTTCTACGCAGGACAAGGTCGACACGGTCTTTTCGCGGTGGACGCGGCACAATGGCAACATTTACAAGGACATCGGCAAGCTCAGGCCAGGCGTGGAGGTGTGGATGGAAAACAAAACCAAGGTCAAGCAGGAGCTGGCGCAAGACGGAGCCTTTCGTTTTCTGGATTTCAAGCCTTATATCAAGACCATCAAGAATGAAAAGCTGGATTTCACCCTCTCCTACAACTACCGGCAGGAATGGGAGCAGTTGGACTCGGCATTTCGGGACAAGTCTGTGGCCCATACCGAGGCCGTGAAGGTGATTTGGACCCCCGCATCGACCCTGAGCCTGCAAAATACATCGTCCTTGCGCAATTTTCAGGTGAAGGACAGCAGGTTTGTGGACAAGGGCCTCCTGAACAGCCAAGCCCTGATCACCAACTTCCAAGGTTCCTGGTACACCAAAAACCGTGTGATTTTCTCCAACCTCTTGTATGAGGTGACCTCTGAGCAGGTCGCGCGCAAGCAGGTCGCCTACATCGAGGTCTACCCGGGCCAGGGCGACTATGAGTGGATCGACGCCGACAGCAACGGCGTGCAGTCGCTCGACGAGTTCCAGTTCAGCGTGAACCCCAGCCGCAGCAATTTCTACGTGCGCATCCTCATTCCATCCACCCAACTGTTCCCGACGACCGCCCTCAATTTCAGCGGCAACCTCAAGATCGACCTCAAAAAAGCGATCAAACGCTCCGATAGCAAGGTTTTGGAAACGGTGCGCAACACGTCTGCGGTCACCAACTTTCGGGTCACGCAAAAGAAGGCCTCGGCCGATGACCTCTCCAGCTACCTCGTGAATCTGGGGAACGTGTTTGGGGACTCCACGTTGCTCGACGCCCAATACACCTTCAGGCAAGACCTCTATGTGTACCGCAATGATCCGGTCGGTGACCTGAAATTTTCCTATGGAGACAACAAAAGCAAGCTGTTTTTGGTCAGCGGCGACGAGACACGCAGCCTGCGGTACTGGGGGAGCGACCAGCGGCTCAATTTTGGGAAAAGCATGAGTTTGGAGAATGAATTCCAGATCGGCAACAAAAGCAGCAAGGCCGCCAACTTTGACTCGCGGAGTTTCGACATCGACTATTGGGAACTCAAGCCGCACCTGAACTTCCAACTGAGCCGCAAGCTGCGCCTCACGGCGGGCTATGAGTTCAAGCACAAGGTCAATGCCAGCGACAGCCTCGCCGAGGCGAGGGTGAACCTGCACAAGATTTCGCTGGATGCGAAATGGAACCTCAAGGACCGCAACAACATCTTTGCGAAGGTCGAGCTCGTGAAGGTGGACCAGACGGGCACCGCCGGATTCTCGGCGGAATATGAGCTGCGAGAGAGCCTGCAACCGGGCCTCAATGGCATCTGGCAGGTGTTTTCGACCATTTACCTCAGCAAAACCCTCGAGCTCAGCCTCACCTACGACGGTCGTGCATCTGAGGAAAAGAAGACCTTGCATACGGGACGCGTGCAACTCAAGGCCTTTTTCTAGGCACTCACCGATGGAACGGCGGCACCCGTCGAGAATTCGACGACAATGCCCCGATCTGTTGTTGTAACATCGAATTGTCCTTGGATGCATCCTCTTTTTTTCGTACCTTTGGATGGAATCTATCAACCACGAGGGCGTGTATCTACTTGCTTCGTTTCTTGTAATTGCTTCTGCCGGATTTTCCTATCTGCTGAATTTGTTGATGTATAAGTATTCGCGCAATATCAGCACGCAATACAAAAACGAGAACATTGTGCGCTGGGCTAGCACGACCAAGCCGACGGTGGGAGGGTTCTCCTTTTTCTTCACATTTGCCCTTGCAGCCATTGTGTTTTTTGTCACCCAAGATGTCCAATTGATCGATCACAAGGATTTTCTGGTGACCTGTGGGGTGGTGCTGCTCGGCTTTCTGATCGGTTTGCACGACGACGCCTACGAAACCAAACCCTTGATCAAGTTTCTGGGCCAAGTGGCATGTGGGGGGATCTTGATCGGTTTTGGACTAGGAATCAATCTTTTTGGCTTCTGGCCGGTGGATCATTTTCTCACGCTCCTATGGGTGGTGGGGATCATGAACAGCATCAATCTCCTGGACAACATGGACGGCGTGACAGGAACGGTGTCGCTCACGATCATCACCGTGACCGTGGGGAGGATCCTCATCTTTGGGGGCAGTACAGAAGTCAATCCCTATTTGTTCACGCTGCTCGCAGGTGCGGGTTCTCTGATCGGGTTTTTGATGCTGAATCTGAAACCCGCCAAGATCTACATGGGCGACACGGGTAGCCAATTCCTGGGCGCACTTTTGGCTGTGATCGGGATCAAGTTTTTCTGGAATTTTGAAATCGATGGCCGAGGCGTGGCCTGGTCTGTGAGGGCGATCGTGCCTATTTTGCTCTTCTTGGTACCCATCATGGATACCACATTTGTCACGGTTGCACGCATTCTACGTAAGCAGTCACCCTTTGTGGGTGGCAAGGACCACCTCACACACCACATGACCTATGTCGGCGTTCAAGACCGATGGGTTCCCTTTGTCTTGGGTTTGCTTTCCTTGGCCTCGGGATTTCTAGCCGTCTTTGGCCTGCGCGATCTGCTGAGTTGGAGCTATTGGCAGACTGCACTTTTTGTGGCCTACATCGCCGCAAGCTTCATCATTTTTTTCAGGCTGTACAAAAAGGGAGAACGCATCGGGCTGGCCAAGAAACGATTTTCCAAGACGTTTGAACGTGCTTTCAAGGACCGTCAGGAAATGGACGAGGAGCCCAAGGAAGCCAAGCAGCATTCCTGAGAATGCATATCCTGTATTTGCACCAATATTTTTGTCCACCCGGGGGAGCTGGCAACAATCGGTCGCTGGACTTGGCACGGGCTTGGGTGAATGCGGGGCATCGGGTGACGATGCTCACATCGACAGCCTTCTTTCCTACATCCCGCAAGCTACAGCCAGGTACCCAAACCTTTGATTGTGATGGCATCCAAGTCATTGCGCTGCCGGTGGGCTATGCACACATGATGCCATTTGGGAAGCGAATCCGCTCGTTTCTCCAGTTTTACCGGCAAGCCTTGGCCACCGCACGCCAATTGCCCAAGCCCGACCTGATCTATGCCTCGTCCACGCCACTCACCGTCGGCGAGCTGGGGCGTAAGCTGGCGCGTCGCTGGCAGATTCCCTTTGTCTTTGAAGTGGTCGACGTCTGGCCCGACGTCCCGATTGGCATGGGGATCGTAAGAAACCGACTGCTGATCAAGTGGCTGCATCGCCGCACCGACAAGATTTACCGCGAGGCCGCAGCGATCGTGGCCTTGTCGCCGGGGATGAAGGCCCAGATCCTGCTGCACGGCGTCCCGCCTGCCAAGGTGCATGTGTCTTACAACGGCACCAACCTGGGCGCCTTTTCCTACGTCGCGCGCCCGCCGCGCGACACCGTGCATGTGATCTACACGGGCACGGTCGGCCTCGCCAATGGCGCAGACGTGATCCCACGCCTCTGCGAGCGCCTGCAGGCGCTCGGGCGCACAGACCTGCGCGTCACGATCGTGGGCGGCGGCAACGATCTTGCGCGTGTGCAACGACAGGCCGAGGCACTCGGCCTGCGAAACCTGCAATTTGTCGCCTCGGTGCCCAAGGAGCAGGTCCCCGACCTGTTGGCGGGTGCCGACATCGGCCTCGTGACCTTCGCGCCATTTCCAGTGCTGGAAGCCAATAGCGCCAACAAGTTTTATGACTACCTCGCGAGTGGATTGCCCGTCTTGATCAATTACGGGGGCTGGCAGGCGGCGATGTTGCAGGAAAATGCCTGCGGGTTGTCGGCAGCCATGGGCGATTTGGAGGCCCTGGTGCAGCACGTGATCCGATTGGCGGATGATCCCGCACTGCGACGGGCGATGGGGGAGCGGGGCAGGGCCTTGGCGGAGTCGCAGTTTGACCGCGTCCAAATTGCTGGAAGCTTGCTGCAACTGTTTGGCGACGTGCAGGATCGCCCGGTTTCCTAGCAATCTTAGCGCACGGTGAAATTGGAATGTCCAATTTCAAATCCGTCACAATACGCCTGCACCGTGTATTTTCCGTCCGCGTATTTGTAACCCTCTGGTTCGCTGAAGTCCATGCAGACTTTGGCGGCTTCCTTTTCGTAATTGATCTTGGTCATGGCGGTGTAGGCCACATGCTGGCCATCGAGCTTGAAATAGCCCGATTTTGCCTCGTCTTTCACCAATTCGCCTGCTGCATTTCGCACTTGGACATAGATCACTTTTTCGCCGGCCTTGTTGGCGGCATTTTCGGCGATGTCCATGCAGATCTTCAACACGTCGAGTTGGCTGGCCCTGAATTCGGTTTCCTGCACAGCGGCACCGCTTTGCTTGT
>JANMIM010001423.1:0-1561 GCA_031375795.1 Bacteroidota bacterium | reverse complement strand
AAAATCAGCAGCCCTGCTGATCGGCCCCGAAGGCGATTTCGCTCCCGAGGAATTGGACGAGGCCTCAAAAAGCGGCTTTCTCCCCGTTTCCTTGGGCCAAAACAGGCTGCGCTCCGAGACAGCGGCAATCCATCTATTGGGCCTTGTCAAAAATAAGTTTGGCTATTGACAATGGCGAGCCGGCAGCACATCGATGAAAACGAGACATTGGTATCAGTTCTCCCCCAATTGATCGAAAAAAACACTTCTGTTTACAAAGGGTTTTTTTATATTTGTGCTGTGAATCAGATGCGCTACAATCAATAAAGGCGCTAGAAGACATATAAGATTATTTCCATAGTTTGGTTTAGTTGGTTGCAAATCCCGCAGAGTTGGCGGGATTTGCTTTTTGGGCCCTTTGAGTCGATGCACCTTCGATCAGCTCAGAAGTTGCCATCCGGAGTTTTGCCAATCGGAAATCTGGGATTGATCTGCTGCAGATGGATGTCAGGGATTCTCTCCGTAGCTCTCTCAAATTAGCAAGATGAACATCCCCTTCAAGCGTGGAAACCTAGCTTGGGTGACGGCCCCGCCAATGATCCTACCCTGCAAAATGGTAGGGACCATATTGAAACTCCTGCCAGATATAGCCTTGATCCTGCCTTCAACGCAGAACATCCATGAGAAATCCAAAATATGCGAGGCTTCATTCTTAGGAAGTCACTGATCTGATAATTGCATAAAAAATGCCTAAATCCAACAAATGTTTTGGTCATAAAAAGCCATTATTAGCAAGATAATTTTGATTTTTGGTGTAAGAATTTTTTGGAGTTTTCAACAATCTAGCCAAAAATGCCTCCTCCTGGCCTTTCAATCGACGGCCAAATCGTCGTTTCGCGTTGACTAAACGCTAAATTTTGTGGGCAAACGAAATAGTTTGGGTGCCCAGACACCCGAAACCAGCCCACAAGTCTCCTTTATACTTTACTGACAATCAATAATCTAGCTCCACATTTCGCAAAAAGTCACGTACAAGTTAGTTGACAGCCTCAAAAAGCCGTGTTGATAGCATCCGTTTTCTCGGCAAGATCGATGCAGAAATTAGCAGCGGGATTTTGTTGAATCTAATTGGTTGTTAATTATGTTGAATTCTATCGTACTAGCCGCAGCTTTGCTGCTGGGCGGGTCATCTGTGCCTGCCCCCAAAATGTTTGTTGAGCCACAAGCTATTGTAGCTCCTTACTTGGACCAATCAATGGAGATGACTTCGTCGATTGAGACGATGCTGATCGAGCAATACGCAGCTCCACATTGGAACATCAGCATCGACCTTGCATGGTATTATTACCGCGATTTGCACACGCTCAAGATCATCGAGGTCGTGCGCGACCACGTCTTTGTGCTCAAGTTGAATGACGGTATCCTGGAGGTCTTGATTGATGACGCCAACTAAAAGTGAAAAGGGCAGCTCCCTGGAGCTGCCCTAACACTTATTTTTCCACAGGCACCATCGGCTTTTCTTTGGCAATGTGACACATTAATGTCTCATTGAGCTCGGATTCTATCCAGTCCAAAACGTCAA
>JANMIM010001415.1:0-3335 GCA_031375795.1 Bacteroidota bacterium | reverse complement strand
ATTTCGGGAAGCGATGTTGGCGGTTACGATTGGTGAAGGACAAGTGCAAACCACCGTCGACCTGGCTGAGAAAGCCCTGATGGTCACCGCACAGGCGATGCACATGCCGCTCACAAGCCTGCTGGCGCGCATCGCGCAAGCGGCGACAGAGACGGCGGTGGGCATCGCAGCCTTGGCGCAGGTCGCTGAACTGCTCAGGCGCAAATTGGGGCTTCCAGCATTGCCCAGCTTCCCCGCGATACAGGAAGCCGATGACGTATCGACCTTGAGGCTCAAAGACAAATCCGACCTGTCGCAACCGGATATTATGCCCGCAGAGGAGCAGGAAATCGCCGACGCATTGACCTCCAATCTCAAAGGCAAATCGGAGCAGTCGCAAGGGGATATTATGCCCACCGACGAGCAGGAAGCAGCCGACGCATTGACCTCCAATCTCAAAGGCAAATCGGAGCAGCCGCAAGGGGATATTATGTCCGCCGAGGAGCAGGAAGCCGCCGACGCATTGGCCTCCAATCTCAAAGGCAAATCGGAGCAGCCACAACGCGAAATGATGTCGGCCGAGGAACAGGAAATCGCCGACGTATTGGCCTCGACGCTCAAAGGCAAATCCGACCTGCCACAACCGGATATTATGTCCGCCGACGATCAGGAAGCCGCCGACGCATTGGCCTCGATGCTCAAAGGCAAATCCGACCTGCCGCAACCGGATATTATGCCCGTGGACAAGCGCACAGACGCTGATCAATTGGCCTTGGCAATCAAGGGGAAAGCCGATTTGCCATCCGCCCACGTCATTGCCCAAATCTTGCAGCGGCATCCAGCCATGCGAGCAGCGGTCCTCAAGGTGCTCAAACGCAAGGGCGCGTTGGCCACGCAACTCATGGCGCTGCTATTGCCACGGACCATTTTGCAGCTCTTGTGGCAGCAATATTCCACTGAAGCCCTGCGTGCCGCCGACCTGGCACTCGTGATCGCAGCCCGGGCGCAGCAGGCCGGTGCGGCAAGCGACACGGGCAGTGTGTGGCGGCAAATGCTCGACTGGGGATTGCTGCGCCACCTGAGTCCGTCGCGCATCCACCTGGCTTGGATTGCTGGCCTCGGCAAGCCGGGAATCGATGAAGTGCGGCAACTGAAATCGCTCTTGACGACCTTGGCGCCCCTTTTTGAGCATTCGCAGAGCCTGCCGACCTTGCAATCAGCAATCGCGAAATTGCAGCCGGCCGCCCCCCAACCCAAGGAGCAGCCCAAAGTGAGCCCCGAGGATGCGCAGCCGCCCAAGCCCCATCCTTTTGCGGAGGAAAGTACGGGCGAGGCGCTGGAATATGCCGTGCGCAATGCCGGGATCGCCTTGCTCTGGCCCTATTTTGGACGCTATTTTGAGATGGTCGGGCTGATGAAAAACAGCAAATTCAAGGGGCGCGCCGCGCGCGAACGTGCTGCATTCCTGCTGCCCTATCTCTGCAAGGGCGATGTGCGGCCACCGGAGGAGGACCTCGTGCTGCCCAAGGTCTTTTGCGGATTGGAGCCCTCGACGGTCTTTCGTCGCGGCAGCATTCGCCCGACACCACAGGAAAAAGAAGTGACTGAGAGCCTCTTGCAGGCAGCGATCTTTCACTGGCGCACGATTGGGGAGACCTCGGTGCCGACCTTTCAGGAATCCTTTTTGGACCGGCCGGGCTTGCTGCAAATCTCGGAGCAACGGTTTTTCCTCCAAGTGGAGCCGCGGTCCTACGACTTGCTCATGCGCACCTTGCCTTGGGGATTGAATCCGGTGAGCCTTTCCTGGATGAAAAAAATAATGGAAATTGAGTGGAAATAAGCACGCAATGGGTATGAAAAACAAGAAGTCGGAGCAAGAATCAGCAGCAGACACCGCGTGGACGCAGGCCGTGGCAGAGGTTTTTAAGTGCTACCTTGCTTGGCTGGATGCCATCATTGCTGCCCGCATGAAAAACTATTTCGAGGGCGAGCAAAACCATGAATTGATCCAACAGCTCATTTTTAACATGCCGTTTCCCGAGGATGACTCGCCCTTTGAGCAAAAAATCGAGGAGCTGGCACTGGAGCCGACCGAGGTGATCTTGCTGCTGCTGGCCATCGCACCACATTTGCGGCCGCAGATGCTCGACATTTTCTTCACCAAAAATCCACTCTACGACCGCGCCTTCTCTGAGTTTGGAGGCCATCGGCAAGAGGGGCACCTCGGCTTCATCCCGACGGGTGAGACGGCCATGTTTGTGCTCTGTGCCGACGACCTCGCCGCCCGCATGGCGTTTTGCAACACCTTCCATCCGCAGCACAGGCTCTACCGCCTGCAACTGTTGCAGCCCGCCAAGACCAACGACCTCAGCTATGTCTTGGCACTCACGGGCGAGTGCCTGAGCCTCTTCCTCACAGGGCAGCAATCCGGGCCGGAGTTTGGTCCGGGCTTCCCCGCCAAGCGCTTGGAAACCAAACTGGAATGGGAAGATTTGGTCTTGGATAGCCGAGTCCTGGGCGACTTGTTGGAGATCAGGACGTGGCTGGAGCATGGGGATGAGTTGATGGACGACTGGGGCCTGGACCGTGTGCTCAAGCCTGGGTTCAGGAGCCTGTTTTATGGTCCGCCGGGCACGGGCAAGTCACTCGCTGCCGCGCTCGTGGGCAAGCTCACGGGGCGCGACGTGTACCGCATCGACCTGTCGATGGTGGTGAGCAAATACATCGGCGAGACGGAGAAGAACCTGGCCTCGGTCTTTGATTTTGCCTTGGAGAAGGATTGGATCCTCTTTTTTGACGAGGCCGACGCCCTGTTTGGCAAGCGCACCACGACCTCGTCCAGCAATGACCGGTATGCCAACCAAGAGGTGTCGTACCTGTTGCAGCGGGTCGAGGATTTTCCCGGCACGGTCTTGCTGGCCACCAATTTCAAGAACAACATCGACGAGGCCTTCATGCGCCGCTTCCAGTCGGTGATCCATTTCCAAAAACCCGATCCGCAGCAGCGCTTGCGCCTCTGGAAGTTGGCCTTTTCCAGCAAGATTCCCGTCGCCAACGAAGTGGATTTGCAGGACCTCGCCCGCCGATTTGAACTCACCGGCGGGGAGATTGTGAACGTGTTGCGCCACGCCGCCCTGCTCGCGGTGGCCCGACATGGCAAGACCGTGCTGCTCGACGACATCCTCAGCGGCATCCGGCGGGAATTCATGAAAGATGGGCGCATGTTTGAGTCGGTGATGGATTGATGGGGGGGATGTTCGTCGAGCCTCGCCAGAGGCTCGGTGGTGGGCGGCGGCCATTTAATCGTTGCCGATTCCGTAGGAATGGCGGGTTTCCCGTGCATGCCCGTGGTAGGG
>JANMIM010001051.1:0-2087 GCA_031375795.1 Bacteroidota bacterium | reverse complement strand
GGCTCCAACCCGTGGTATGTGCAAGTTGCTCATGGTCATCATACAAATCGATGCCCACAACCTCTGTGGCACCGATGCGCTCGGCATGAAAGGCATTGATGCCATCGTTGGATCCGACGTCCAATACAGACTTGCCACTGAGGTCGGTAGGAAAATGACTGAGCCTCCAATAGTCATCCGACAAATAGCCTGGCGTTACAAAACCATCTCGTATGGGGATACGATGACGCCATTGATGGTATTTCAAAATTTCTTCAAACTCCCTTGCATCACCCAGATACTCGATTTTTGAAAACATATTGTCCATTTAGGCTATCGAGACTTGGTCAAACGGGGTGAGTGGACGATGCAAAGTTGTAATTTATTCCTTGATCCAATAATGAAATGCGAAAATCATAAATAGTTTTCCATTTCCCTAATCTTTGGGCCGCTTATTTAGAATTCATTGTCCCAAGCCCCCATCTGACTCGCAAGCAGATTGCTCAAATGCCCTTTGGTGGATGTCTAGGGCCAATTGAGGTGGCCAAAAATGCAAGGCGATTCCATTTGCCACTCAGACAATTCTGAAATAATTCACCCTGCACGACACACAGGGCATTGGCATGGAGGCCTGACGAATTTGACCAGGCTTTTGGTGACGAACCCAAAAATCGGGAAATTGCCCTATGATCCTACCACTACTCAAGAAGCTCGCCCATGACGCAGCCCCGCTGCTCGACGTTTCCTTCAAGGATATCCATCCTCCCAAGATCGACCTCTCGATCCAGAATATCGCATCCACAGGCGCCAAAATCTATGAAACGGAGATCCTGCGCAATTTTGTAACGCAGCGACGACGGCTCATGAATGCCCCCATGGTTTGGGGCGGGTATCTGGAACATCGCTTGATTTACTCAAATGCTGGATTGTTCCACCAGGAATCCCATCCTCGCAACATCCATCTCGGGCTCGATTTTTGGATGGATGCACAATCGCCCGTCTACAGCCCGCTTGCAGGCACCGTGCATTCGTTTCAAGACAACCGCGCCTTTCACGACTATGGCCCGACGATCATCTTGCAACACAAGGCAGAGGGGCTTACTTTTCACAGCCTCTATGGCCATCTTTCGCAGCAATCCCTTCTGGGATTGGAAGCAGGAATGCCGATCGCCCAAGGGCAGCGGATCGCTTGGTTGGGGGAAGAGGCCGAAAATGGGCAGTGGCCGCCCCACCTCCATTTTCAGCTCATCGTGAGCATGCAAGGCAAACAGGGCGACTACCCAGGTGCATGCGCGGTCGAAGACCTCAAATTCTACACTGCCAACTGCCCAGATCCGAGATTTTTGTTGTCGCTCTAGGGGCCCCAAAAAAAGACCGTGGCGCAAAGGATCATCTCCCCTGCGCCACGGTTGTGTCCAAGCGGTAGGCCGCCTTAGAAAATCACATTGTTGGGGGTACGCGGATAAGGGATCACGTCGCGGATGTTTTTCATGCCCGTGAGGTACATCACGGCGCGCTCGAACCCGAGACCGAAGCCGGCATGTGGAAATGTCCCGAAGCGGCGCAGGTCCAGGTAGCCTTCGTAGGTGGCGGGATCGAGGCCATGAGCGGCCATCATCGTCAGCAGGTTGTCCAGCCGCTCCTCCCGTTGGCTGCCGCCGATGATCTCGCCGATGCCGGGCACGAGCAGGTCCATGGCGCGCACCGTCTTGCCATCCTCGTTCAGACGCATGTAGAAGGCCTTGATTTCCTTGGGATAATCGGTGACAAAGACGGGCTTCTTGCAATATTCCTCCGCGAGGAATCGCTCGTGCTCCGTTTGGAGGTTGATGCCCCACTCGGGTGCATAGTCAAATGTCTTGCCCGACTTCTTGAGGATCTCGATCGCCTCGGTGTAAGTGATGTGCGCGAAATCATTGTCCAGGATATTGCGCAGGCGGTCGAGCAAGCCCTTGTCGACCCACTCGTTGAAAAAGGCCATTTCCTCGGGTGCGCGCTCGAGCACGTAGTTGAAAATGAACTTGATCATGTCCTCGGCGAGCGCCTTGTCGGCCTCGAGGTCGCCAAAGGCGATCTCAGGCTCGATCATCCAAAACTCGTTCGCGTGG
>JANMIM010001373.1:0-4640 GCA_031375795.1 Bacteroidota bacterium | reverse complement strand
GATTTTGGAGCTGTATCCGGAGTTTGGGCCGGTGGTTTGATCAATGCGTGAATGAAGAATGTTCACTGGACATTTTCCATTCTCCATTTTCCATTCTCCATTATCAATGCACATAACTCCCAGCATTCACATCAATCGTGCACCCCGTCGCGTGGTCGGCGAGGCCACTCAATAACAATGTGACCATCGGCGCGAGGTCGCTGGGCTCGGTGAGCTTGGGCAGGGCGATGTCGTTGAGGGCGTAGTCCTCGCCGTATTCGTCCATGAAGTCTTGGGCCATGTCGGTGCGCACGAAGCCGGGGGCGATGAGGAAGCTCTTGATTTCCTGCTTCCCAAATCCGCGGGCGATGGAGCGGTGCAGGGCGACCATGCCGGCCTTGCTCGCGGCATAGGCGAGGTACTCGGGTGTGTCACCTCTGAAGGAGGCACGCGAGGCGATGTGCACGATCCGACCGCCACCGTGGTTGCGAAAGTGGAGGATCGCGAGCCGCGAGAGGATCGCCGCTGCGTTCAGGTTCACGGCCATCGAGTGGTTCCATTTGTCCAGCCATTCGGCATCGGGTGCGTCGATCGGCGCCATGTGGGCCACGCCTGCATTGTTCACCAAGCCATCCAATCCACCCAAGTGCTGCACGGCATCCTCAAAAAGCCGCTTGCATTGCACAGGATCTGCCAAATCTGCTTGGAGGGCAATGCTGCCGGTGGTATTTCCCGTCAACAATTCCCTTGCTGCATCCGCCGACTTTTGGTAGTGAACGACGACCGTGGCGCCCGATGCCATCAGGTGCTTTGCAAGCGCTGCACCGATGCCCCGGCTTGCGCCCGTGACGAGGATGCGATGTCCGCTGAGGTCGATCGTGGTCGCCATTTAGAAGCTCAGCAGCCCGTTGCCGACACCATTGAGGGCTTTGAGCGGGTCAAAGCTGAAATTCACCCCTTGCCACCAAATCTTGCCGCTGCTGGGGAGTCCGCCATAGACGGTGCCGACGACTGGGAAGTTGATGTGGAGCGCTTCCTTGAGGATGTTGAGGCGGATGCCGGCGTCGTACCATGCGCCATTGGGAACGGTGGTGTTGCCGGAGATGCCGTAGGCAAAGTCGCCAAAAACGGAGATGAATTTGCCGGGCAATTTCAGACTGCCGTTGACGGCCATGAGTCCCCGGCCGTAGCTCTGGTTGGTGAGGCTCGAGAAGCCGCCGTGGTCACGGATGAGCTGATGGCTGAGCCATGAGGTCGTGCCCGTGCGGTCGAGCAGGATGTGCTCGCCAAAGGGATCGGCGCTGCCCGAGACACGGTATTGGAGGAGCCATGGTGTCGCATTGGGCGACGCGATGAAGCCACCAAATGCACGGAGTGAGCCGTTCATTTTTTTCAGGATGCGACGGCTGTAGGACGATTCGAGCGAAAACCTGGCCAATTGCTGGGCGACATTGCCCCCGACCTCACCATCGAGCGAAAACTTGGCGAGTCCGCCGCTGGCACGGGTACTCCATTTGGCTGAACCATACACGGGCAAGTACCAATCTGCAGGTGCCAAGGGGCCGTCGGCAAAGCGCCGCGCGAGGACCTGGACGCCGAGGCCGATGCTGTGGGCAAAGGGTGAGCGCTCCTCCCCCTTGTTCAAATGAAATGTGAGCGTGGGCCTCACCCTCAGGTAGTTGGAATAGGAGGAAACGCGGCCCTCCAATTCGATCTTGCGAAAAACCTTGCTCGGCAGCCATCGGTACGTGAAGCCCGAACTACCGACGAGGTGCGAGCTCTTGAACCCAAACATGGGCATGATGTGGAAGGAAAATGGCTTCTCGGGAAACACATTGTGGTACAGCAGGAGGCCCCCCATGAATCCATCGGTGGTGTTGAACCCGATCATCGGGGCCAAGCCGAGGTGAAATTTGTCGGGGGTGGGAAATTTGTAGAGAAAATCGAGCGCCACCGGGCGGCGGTGATGAAACAGCCCTTTTTTGTAGCTGTTGTTGGCCTCGTTCATTTCGGGGATTTCGCGGCTTTCGTTGAGTTTGGCCGATGCAAACTCAGATTCATTGACGGTGAGCGTGGTATCCTTGAGAAATGGCTTGGTCCAGTAGGTCGCGATGGCCTTGCCCTCGTCATTCATCAACGACAGGGAAACGGGCAGCGCCGTGCCCGAATGGTTGCGGATCGTGAAGGTATTGCCCTCCCGGTGCGTGATCTCAAAATCCAATTTGTGCTTGCCCTGGATATAGGCCACAAAAAACCAGTCCAGATTCTCCCCGCTCACCTCCTCGAATACCGCTTGGATGTCCTCGGGATAGGGATGCTTGAACTTCCACTTTTCAAAGTAGGCATGAAAGCAGCGGTCGATCATCTCCCTGCCCAGGTAGTCCTCGAGGTATTTGAAGGACAAGCCCGTCTTCATGTAGGCGACCATGCCATAGTTCATGCTCGTGAAGTCTGCCGCATGGGTCTCCACGGGCTGATCGGTGTTTTGGCTGGCCGTGAGGCGATAGCCCTCCTGCGACATGAAGGTGTGCGTGAAGTCGAGGCCCAGCTTTTCCTGGATGCCCTCGGAAATCATGTCCATCTTGTCGTCGTGGAGTTCGCGCCAGTAGCGTCCCTCAAAGAAGGTGTTGAGGCCCTCGTCCATCCACGGATAGGCACGCTCGTTGGAGCCGAGGATGCCATAGTACCAATTGTGGCCGACCTCGTGCATGGTCACCATCTCGAGGTTGGAGGCGCTGCCACCCGCACCGAGGACGGTGATGTTGGGGTATTCCATGCCGGCGCCTGCACTCAATGCGCCGTCGACTGCCGTGGCATGGTTGTAGGGGTAGTCGCCATTCCAGAGGGAATAGTGATAGACGGCCTTGGCGACATATTCAGGATCCCTCTCCCAGAGGTTGCGGTCGAGGTTGGTGAACATCGAGACGCAACGCACGCCGCGACCAGACTGTGGCAAATTCACGGTATCTGCCAGCACATAGTAGTTGCGGTCACAAAACCAGGCAAAATCGTGGACACGCTCTTGGTGAAAATGGAGTGTCTTGAATACGTCAGCAGGATACACTTGCTCAAAAACCGACTCGGCCAGCGGTTTCGTGAGCATTTCCCTGGAAAGTCTTTCACGCTCGTTCAGCCATTTGATTTCCGGGTCGCCTGCGGGCAGGTCGCCCGTGGCCCCGACGACATAGTTCTTGGGCACCTCGATGTACACGTCAAATGTGCCGAATTCGCTGTAAAACTCACCTTGGTCCAGGTAGGGTATGGGGTGCCAGCCTTTGCGGTCATAGACAGCGGGCTTGGGATACCACTGGCAGAGCTGGTACTGCTGCTCGACATGCCCCAAACGACTGAAGGAGTTGGGGATTTTGACGCGAAAGGGGGTGCTCACCTTGATTTTACCCTCTGGAAGGAGCGGCTTGGGCAATATGATTGTGGCGATGTCGGGATTGCCCTGCCACTCGGCGTAGGGGGCTGCGACACCGTCGACCTTGAAGTCGAGGCTGTCGATGAATCCGCCCTCGGCCGCCTGGCTGTCGTGGTATTTGAGCGAGCCATCTTCACGCTTCTGCTTGGCAAAAGCCGAGCGTTGGTCGCGGTAAGCATTGGGCCACAGGTGAATATAAATGGTGTCGAGGGTGTCGGGCGAATGGTTGACATACAGGAAATCCTCGCTGCCTCTCAAGAAATGGGTCTGATCGTCCAGCCTTACATGGATTTCATAGGAAACATCTTGCTGGAAGTACGTTTGTTGCGCCTGGGCAAAATGACTGATGAACAAAGAAAAACAAAGGACGGACAGGAATTTTCTCATGATGAACGTTTAGAACTGCGATTGCAAAGCCTTTGCAAAGTTAAACAGAATCAACTCAATCCTTACAAGTGCATTTGATTTTTGTTGGAGGTAACATTATTTCTGGCTACCTTGACAGTGGATTGTAGGTCGATTCAGACATGCTGGGAAGCGTTGTGGTGGGATAAGGTTGCAGGTCTGTACGTGGTGGTGATCGACTTGGTATTTTGCCGCGACTCGGCACGGAATTTTTGGTGATTGGCTGGAAAATCAGAGAAAGGGTGATGGTATGAAAAAACTGTACGTAGGTTTCCTGACTTTAATTTTATCGCTCGCAATGGTGAGTCATTCAGGATTGGTAAATCCCTTGAATGCTCAGACAAGCTTTAACATGACCCTTCTCGGCACATGGGGCAATCCCTCGATTCCCGTGGTCAGCGGCATACGGTACAACGATGTCTGGAGCTATGCAGCTGCCGGCCATGAGTATGCGATCATCGGCGCCACCAACGCCAACTATGTCATCGAGGTCACCAACCCCTCGGTACCCGTCTTGCGTGCCACCCTCAACAGCAGCTGCCCATCCACCGTGTGGAGAGACCATTGCACCTACCAAAACTACTTGTATGTGATCACCGACAATTGCAATGGCGGCTTGCAGGTATGGGACATGAACCCATTGCCTTCCTCCCCGCCTGTGCAGGTCTACAACAGCACGGCATTCTTCACGTCTGCCCACACTTTGTTTGTGAATCCCAACTCGGGCAGGATCTATGTCGGCGGCGCCAACACGCAGCCCAATGGCGTGCTGATGCTGGAGGTGCTGGGTCACCCAGCCACGCCCACCCTGGGCGCGAGCTTCACCCTGGGC
>JANMIM010001363.1:0-1748 GCA_031375795.1 Bacteroidota bacterium | reverse complement strand
CCGGCAAGACCTATGTCTACATCCTCTGCGACAACAACAATTACATCGCAGACACCGCCTATTTCATGAAAAAGACGCCCGATGGCAACACATTCTGGCGCGACATCACCGTCACCCCAGGGCAGGTGATGACCTATCAATACTTGGTGGACGGAAACTTGAAGGTCGCTGATCCATTTTCCGAACTTGTCCTCGATCCCTCCAATGACCAGTGGATCACCCCGGCGGTCTACCCCAACATGCCAGCCTACCCGACGGGAAAGACGACGAGCATCGTCTCGGTGCTCGATGCAGACGGCAGTGCCTACGTCTGGAACATTCCCAATTTCACCAAGCCGGCCGCCGAGAAGCTGGTCGTGTACGAGTTGCTGGTGCGCGACTTCATCGCCAACCATGACTACGCCACGATCATCGATACGCTGGACTACCTGGCACGGCTGGGGGTGAATGCGATCCAGTTCATGCCCTTGAATGAATTTGAGGGCAATGAAAGCTGGGGCTACAATCCCTCCTTCCATATGGCCCTCGACAAGTACTATGGCCCTGCGGAACAATTGAAGGCGCTGATCGATGCCTGCCATGCGCGCGGCATCGCCGTGATCCTCGACGTGGCCTACAACCACGCCTTCAGCCAGAGCCCCTTTTGTCAGTTGTATTGGGACGCTGCAAATTTCAAGCCGAGCGCCAACAATCCATGGCTCAATCCCGATGCACGGCACCCCTTCAATGTAGGCTACGATTTCAACCATGAGTCGGCCTGGACCAAGCGCGCCTTTACCCGCACGATGCGGTATTGGCTCACGGAGTTCAAGATGGATGGCTTCAGGTTTGACCTCTCCAAAGGCTTCACGCAAACCAATAGTGGCAGCAACGTCGGCCTTTGGGGCAATTTTGACCAGAGCCGCATCAATATCTGGGACGATTACAAGGATTCGCTGCGCATGACGGTGCCCGATGCCTACTTGATTTTGGAGCATTTTGCCGAGAATTCCGAGGAAACGGCGTTGCACAACATGGGTTTCATGCTGTGGGGCAATCACAATTACAATTTCAACGAGGCTACGATGGGCTTTGTCGGCACATCCAATTTCGAGTGGATCGACTACCAGCGTCGTGGTTGGAATTCACCCAAGGTCATGGGCTACATGGAAAGCCATGACGAGGAGCGCCTCATGTTCAAGAACCTCGCCTATGGCAACAGCAGCGGCGGCTACAACATTCGGCAGCTGTCCACGGCATTGGCGAGGATGGAATTGGCGGGGAATTTCTTGTTTACCATTCCCGGCCCCAAGATGCTCTGGCAATTTGGGGAGCGGGGCTACGACATCTCCATCGACGATCCTTGCCGTGTCTGCAACAAGCCCCCGTGTTGGGAATACATGAACGAGCCTGACCGTCAGCGCCTCTACAAAGTGTGGGCTGCGCTCATCAATCTCAAGACCACGCAACAGGTCTTCAATACCACCAATTACAGCAACAACCTCGGTGGCGGCGTGAAGCGCAATTACCTCAACGATGCCTCGATGGATGTGGCAGTGTTTGGCAATTTTGACGTGAGCACAATCACATTCAATGCCGATTTCCAGCACGGCGGTTGGTGGTATGAGTTTTGGAGCGGCGACAGCATGAACGTAACGAACACGGCCATGCCCTATACCCTCGGCGCTGGCGAATACCGTCTGTACACGACTGTGCGCTTGGCCAAGCCCGACTTGAGTTTTGTCTTGGAGGCCGATGACGAGTTGGAG
>JANMIM010001357.1:0-2730 GCA_031375795.1 Bacteroidota bacterium | reverse complement strand
GCCGGCACCGCCAACGACAAGATCTTCAAGACCGTGCACGATGCCGGCGCTGTAGGCCTGCGGATTGCCCCAGCGGTAGAGGAAGTCGCCGCCCTTGCCAGCGTTGCCGCCGACGTGGGTGGCTGCCTCGGCGGTGGTCGTGCTGTGGTCGATCACCCAAATCTCATTGATGAAATGCGAGCTCACGACGATCTGGTCCAGCGAATCGTTGTAGTCGATGCCGTTCATGTGAATCCAATCCTTGGCTGTGCCGAAGTTGATGTTCATCAACTCCGGGTGCGCCGAGATCGAGGTCTGGTAATTGGGTTTGTTGGGGTCCACGTTTTGGACGAGGTGGTCCCACAGGTGCCATTCCCAGACGATGGTGCCCGTGGTGGCGCCGGTCGGTTGCACCTCGATGATCTTCTCGGATTGGATGGCGATGCTTTGTGTGCAGCCTGCCGCGCTGACCTCTTGGGCGGTCTTCAGCTCGTAGGCGATCATGAGCACATTGCCATTTGCCATCGGGCAGTGGTCGTGGTGCAGGATGTAGGTGGAGGATGAATGCGTGTAATCCCAGGTCACGGTGCCATTCCAATCCACCTTCTGGATGCGCCCGTGTAGACCGCCCCCCTGCCAATTGGGATTGTTGACCTTCGCGCTGCGGCAGAGCACTTGATTGGGCAGCAAGTAGGTGCTGTAGCCCGTGTTGGCGTTGCTGAATGTCCACGTGTGGTACACCACGTTGTTGGTGTCCACGAGGGTGGCCGTGTTGCTGTTGCCGAGGCTGTAGAGCGTGTACTTGCCCCATTGCTGGGCCTTCAAGCCCGTCGCGAGCGCCATGAGCGCCAGCAAAATGATCGAATTCCTGATTCTCTTCATATCCATCCGAAAACGTGATTAATGGTTCCTTTCTCCAAAGCGTAATGTAAATATAACATTAACACTTGCGTCTCAAAGGCTGGAGAGGGCACCAAATGCGTTGAAAACGAAGGGTCGTCGTGCCCTTGACGAAGGCAGCTATTTGGCCCAGACGGTGCGCAAGTTTTTGTGCAAAACGGCATCGTGGTTTTCTGGGGAATGGAGAAGCCTTAAGATTTGGGGGGAATAGGGCCATTCGCTCTTAATTTCAATCTCAAGGGCAATGGAGTATATGTCCTTTTTTCGCCCGGAACGGGCCGTCTCTTGGTAGCCCGATGCGTAAGCGTCGGGCAAAAACGCACGTCAAGAAACGTACGCGCCGAAGGCGCCGTCTCTTTCTGTTAGCGCTGAATTAGATGAACATAGACGGCACCATCGGCGCGTACCATCAATCATTTCGAATTTCAGGGGGCTACCGCCCCCTGCTACCCAGAGCCGGCACCTTCGGCGCGGCAGGCAGGGATAAAAGGAGCTCTAAGCCGCAAATCAAAAGCGATTGCCTTGGGGGAATTGATGGCCTGGGAATGTTTTGGTTGCGATGGGAATATTTTGCGGGTCGGGCGGAAATTAGGCGATCGGCTTGAAGCCATAATTGACCAATTCCGCCGGAGGCGGACTGTTGATAGCCCTGTGGCCGGGAGGCCACGGGCTCTAGGACATTGACTTTCAGCACCAAGGCACAAAAAAAACCGAACCATCCGCCAAATCGGCCGATGGTTCTGGAATATTTGGAAAACGAGACCTGGGCCTTGCGGCTTAGATCACGGTTTTGATCTCAAACGTGCGCCCGTTCACCTGGAAACTTTCGCCTGCCTTGAGTCCATTCATTTCCTTTGCAATCGGCGAGAAGGGGGAAATTGCAAAGTAATCCTTGCCACCGACCTTGACCTTGCCGGTCGCAGCAGACACAAAGAAGTTGCCGTTGCTCGTGATCACGAGCGCGCCCACCTGCACAGAGTCATAGGACTTGTCGATGCGCACGCGTGCCAGAGAGTCTTTCAGCTTCATGGCCTCAGCCAATTGGCTTGCGCCCTTCTCCTTTTCGATCTCCGCCATGGCACGGCTAGCGTCCATCTCGTCCGCACCACTCGATGCACCTTCTTCTGCCGCCTCTTGGGCGTCGCGCATAGCCGTCTCCACCGCCTCGATCATGTCTTCGACGTAAGCCAAGCAATGTTGCAGAATCTCTTTCTTCAGTTCAATTGAAGCCATTCTAAACTCCTGAATTGGATGTAAGCCGCGAAAATACGAAACCTTGGGATTCCTACAGAAAAAATTCGCGGCCCTTGCCGCGATTTCCGCGATTTCCTCCCCGAGCCCCTCTCCATTGCGCCCGACAAATCGCCCACTGCACGACGATTTGCGCATTAATTCCATTTCCCTGCTCGCCCGTTTACCGAATTTCCTATCTTGGCAAGGATGAGCACATTTTTTCCCACATCCTCCCCTCGCCTACGCACCCTTGCCTTCAGATCATTGGCGCCATTGCTTTGGATCGCGCTCCACACCCCTGCATTTGCCCAAACCAAGCCGGTCCCCGATTTCCCATTCAGCAACATGGCCGACGAGGGCTGCCACACCTGCTACGACACGGTGCGGATCCTCATGCTCAAGAAGATCTTTGACCTGAGCCTGCTGCTGCCCGAGTGGACGGCCGTCGTGGACTGGGACCATAGCGAGGCGGTCGAGGGCATCGTCGTGCCCTATGACACACATTATATAGGTACGCATGTGTCGCAAGAGGACTTCTCGGCCTACCACTACACCCACGATTTTGGTTTCAATGTGCGGCCCGACCCCGCCTACCGACGCCTGCTGGCCCGGCGCATC
>JANMIM010001327.1:0-6223 GCA_031375795.1 Bacteroidota bacterium | reverse complement strand
GCAGACCATCACCCATCGCCGAACCGGATGGTCAAGAATCTTCCGGCCTTCCGCTCAGCAAAATCCCAGCTCCAAACCAAAACCAGCAGCAAAGCCGCCAACTCAGAACTCTGCCTGTCCCCCCGCTCGTTGAGCGCGACGCGGCGATCCAACGATCAGGGAACTCATCTTTCATCCTTCATCTTTCATCTTTCATCCCTGAACGCTCATCGCTCAACGTTTAACTCAGTTCCCCATTCTCCCTATCTTCGCATCCATGAAAGAAAAGCCCTATCTCCGCTCCATTTCGCTCAATCGGCGGGCCATCCCCGACGAGACGGCCTATCCTTTCAACATTCCGGCCTTGCAAAACTTGCACACGATGAGTTTTCACGAAGACGTGACCTTCATTGTCGGCGAAAATGGCTCGGGCAAGTCCACGCTTATCGAGGCGATCGCGATGAAAATGGGCTTTGGGGCCGAGGGCGGCACCCGCAACGTGCGTTTCTCGACCGCAGAGACGACCTCGCAACTCTACCACTACCTCGATGTCGTCAAGAGCTTCCGGCAGGCCACGGATTATTACTTTTTGCGCGCCGAGAGCTTTTACAATGTCGCGAGCTACATGGAGGAAACCGGCTACCTCCACGGCTACGGCGGCAAGAGCCTGCACCAACAGAGCCACGGCGAGAGCTTCATGGCCACGATCACCAACAAATTGCAAGGCCACGGCCTCTACATCTTCGACGAGCCCGAGGCCGCCCTCTCGCCCACACGCCAACTCAGCGCCCTAGTCGCCATCCACGAATTGGTGCAGCAGAGTTCGCAGTTCATCATCGCCACGCACTCACCGATATTGCTCGCCTATCCGAGGGCCAAGATCCTACAACTGACCGAAGACGGGATTGCGGAAGTGAAGTACGAGGAGACCGAGCATTACAAGGTAACGAAGTCGTTTTTGGATGACCATGAGCGGATGATTTCTTTGTTGTTGGGGGAGATGGGGTGAAAATCCAGAATGCCAATTAGGCATTTTTTCAGGTGGGATGACGGATTCAGCATCGACTTTTCAAAAAAACAACCCAATTTCCAAGGATTTCGTTAAATTTAGGCACCTATATACAATCGTACCCCATATTAAATCATCCCAACGGACTTAGCAAGTCCTGAAATAGAAAAGGCCACGGTTTCAGTCGTGGCCTTTTCTATTGGGGTAGTCGTGCGTTACATCATTCGGGCGGGTTGTACTCAGGCATGACCTTAGCTGCAAGTTCCTGTGCTGCCTTGATCATCTTGGGGTCAACGAGGGTTGCCTGAACCAATGCCAGCGCGTTGATGCAGCCGTCCTTCGTATCTGCATCCAGCACCAACTCGGATTCCATCCCATGTACCGATAGCAGGGACTTGACCATTTCTAAGATCCCGGTTTGCAGCCTTGCAAGGAAGTCGGCGGGGGAGTCGTGCGGGACGGTGATGACCACCGCGTTTTCATCTAGTGTGACCATTTCTGCCAAATTTTGGATTAAAATCGCTTTCGTATTGCAACCGTGCAATAAGCAAACATACCGCTTTATAGCATAATTGCAATATGAAAACGATCAGGGACGAAAAATTGTTGAAGGCTTTCGGGGCGCGGGTTCGCAGTGTCCGGCTTGAGAAGGGGCTGACAATGGAAGTCCTGGCAGACCAAGCCAAGATCGACTACACGCAGGTCGCCCGAGTGGAGCACGGCATATCAAACACCTCGATCAGCACGGCAAGCGCCATCGCCAAGGGTTTGGGCATCTCGCTCCATGAGCTGTTCACATTCGAGGCGGGGGAATGACAAATGGGAAGCCCCCGTTGTCTGATAATTCAAAACGGTCGTATCGCAGAACTATAAAATCAAAATTTCGTATGTCGAGGGATGAAGAAAATCGAGATCATAGATAAAAGATGTCTCCACATCACGCATACTCAGCCTATTTTTAAGCATGACCTTCCTTTTGAGCCAGATTTGTCTCATGCCATCCATGATTTGGAAGTAGAACTTATCGTCCAGATCGGACAGCCTGGTCCACATGAATTCATCGTCAACCATCACTGGTCTCTATTCAACCCGCAGGAGTTTGAACTCATGCAATTCAGTTGCAAGACGAGGTTTGGTTTCTTTATGAGTCGTAAATTTCTAAAACGATCTGAAATACCTCTCGAATTGCTAGTAGAATACGTTCATGCGGGAATCTCTCATTCAAGAGTCCTATTGTCAATGTTCTGTGCAGAACGCCAACTGATGGATAAGATTGCCATTGACTTCGTTGAAACAAACAAGTTCCTTCCTACTATTCGGCAGAAGGTGTCTGAGCTTCCCACATTTTAGAGGGTAGATGTGGTTTATTCACTATCCGAATTTTAGCATGGACAACTGCTGTCTCTCTATTCCGCGAATCAGGGATTTCCTTGGGATTTGTATTGGCAATACGCTTTAGTATTTCATCGAAGCCCATCCCATTAGTCTCTATGGCGGGCCTAATTTCCTTTGGGTCATATTTTGTTTTCATATTCAACTCGCTTTTGCCGTGAGTACCTTGTGCGTGATGCGCTTCCCAGATGTTTGATCCAAGGTCATCTTGAACCGTTGCCAGTCTTGCGCCTTGCAGTTGTTGTAACGGAACGACTGCGCTGCAAGATACAAATTCATGTGCTTCCTGCTAATGTAGTGGTGGACTCCTATGATGCCGCGCTTGAAGTGGCTCCAATAATTCTCCATGCCGTTGCAGTGCGTGTCGTTGTCGATACCCACCGCGTACTGCTTGGCGCTGTGGGTCACGATCCGGTGGTCGTAGTTTTCGGAAACCTTGGCGTATGCCGAATATTCGTCTGTCATCAAGATTGCACCTTTGGCCACGTTGGCGGTCACGAAGTCCTGAACCACCGAGCCTGAGAGGTCACCCATTACTGCTTGGGCAAATACCCCTTGTGAGCGTGACTTCAATCCCAGCACGGCGGTCTTGGTCACGGTCGAGCGGCCCTGCGTTCCTGAGGTGCGCTTGTTCTTGTGCTTGTTGGACTCCTTGCCGCCTACGAAAGTTTCATCAGCTTCCACGACTCCCTTCATCGGGGCATTGAAAGACTCTGTTTGGAAGGCGAAACGGATGCGCTGCTCCATGAACCAAGCAGTCTTTTGGGTCACCTTGAGTTTGCGGGCCATCTCGCAGGAGGAAATGCCCTTCTTCCAGTTGGTCAACAGGTAGATCGCCATGAACCACTTCTTCATGCCAATGTTGCTGTCCTCGAAGATCGTCCCCGACTTCACGGTGAACTGAACCTTGCAGCCAGCGCACTTGTAACGCTTGCCATCGTTGTAGGTGTACACGACATCGTGCTTGCAGTGTGGGCAAGAAGGCTTGCCAGCCCAGCGGATTTGGGCGAAGTGGGCGTTGGCCACCGCATCTGTGGGGAATGCCTCGACAAACTCGAAGATGTCGTTGAATTCAAATGCGTTGGAGGTGGTGCTGATCATATCGCGTATCCTGTTGAACCTGTCTATACATAGATACGCGGCCCCTTTGACACCTCGTGTCAAAAACTCTAGGTGATTTTTCAGGGGCAACCAGAAACTTCTGGGGCCGTAAACAAGGGCCTAAACCAAGATTAGAAATGGAAAACAGCATAGTGGGAATGACGGTTCAGGCCATAATGGTCAGAAGTTTTTCAAATGGAATGACAAAGGCAAGCCCCAGTCAAGCGAAAAAGACACTGTCGATAAAAGAGAACATCTTAGAGCTACTATCGTTTGGAATCGAAATATTGGATGTTCCAAGGCGATATAAGGTCAACCTAGCGTTTCTGGTTGAAGTCACTGACAAGGGGAAGAAGGTCTTGAAATGTGAAACGGGGACAGTTTTTCATGTTGACTTGCAGAGGGAAATCCTAAGCCCAGCGGACTTCCCCATAACAGGTTTTGAAAAGTTGGCTTGTGAGGCTGCTGCACACAACAGAGTTTATTTGTTCCAACTTACCAACAATGCACCTATGGGGCTGCTCATACCAACTCCTTTGGAGCAGTTTCCAAAAACGATTCGGGATGGCCTGTTAGAATTTCTTCGACTACGAGGGCTCCCTCAGTGACTATCCGCAAATATAGTGGGTCGCAACAGCTTCTTGATGTTACCAGATACTTTTGGGGTTCCATGTGGACATCCTCGATGCACTCTTCCATTCCCAAAGATGTGAAATAATACGTGGGCAATCAAGCCCCGTTTCAAAAGTTTCGAACCGAAAGATAGTACCTCGCTGCCAGTTTCAGGGATCAATCTCGTTCGAACAGTCACCAATAGGGGCCGGACAGAACCTATCACATACGAAGTTGATTCACATGCGGTTAGTCCATCTTATCCCCTAAATATCGTGGAGAAAATTAGACACTATTTTGCAACTATGTTGCACGATGAGGCGTAACACAAAGCAGATCGCCCGATTTCGGTCGGGCGATCAAAAGAACAGTAACTAATATTTTCGTTATATGATTGTGAAAGAAAAGACAATGGCATTAGTGTCAGTAAACAGGAATGTCATTATCGTTCCAAAGGTCGGAGAACGGCTAAAAGAAACCGTGGTTCGAAGAAACATGTCGCCTATTCTACATAGATTGATAGGGCCGCTGACATTGGCCGTATTTGCATCGAATGAGGTTCTTCTCGATGGTAAGAATGTGGGCCAATACGATGCCACCACATACTTTGAGTTGACAAAGGAGTGGGAAGAGTTTACCGAGGAAGAAAAAATCAACATGCTGTACGTGGCTTACCATACACCTGTTGCATTGCTTCTTCAAGCAGCCCATGATGAACGTGTTCAAATGCCCGCAACCGGGATGCCGCCGAGGGGCTATCTTCTGTCCATACTTGAACAAGTGAAGCATCTGCCTGTGCCTCCAACTGTTTAACGAAGATGTCCTTAATCATTTTGTTGTATTCGGCCATGTCACTTGATGTGGCCGAATTTTCATTTTTGAGTTCACTCATCTTTATCTATGTTTTTTACTAAAACCCTTGGAGCCTTTTAACTTAGGGTACGATTGTATATAGGTGCCTAAATTTAACCTGTGAAACAAAGGCTTTATATCGACACTTCTGTTTTCTGCGGATATTTCGACGAAGACTTTTCAGCTTTTACTGTTCAACTATTCGACAGAATACAAAAAGGAGAATTTACGCTTCTGTTCTCAGCTGTAACGCAGGCAGAATTGAGTGCAGCCCCGCCGAATGTCCAGCGCTTGGTCAGAAGTATCAAGATCGAGAACACGGAATTCATCGAAACGATGGATGATGCAGTGGAATTAGCCTCAGAGTACATTGCCGAAAAAGTCGTAGGGCAATCAAGTTTTGCCGATTGCCTCCATATCGCACTTGCAACGATTCATCATGCAGATTATTTGATCAGTTGGAACTTCAAACATATTGTAAATGTGAAAAGAATTCGAGGTTACAATGCGATCAAGATCAAAAATGGTTACAAAGAATTGGAAATTCGCTCACCAAGAGATTTTATGACTTATGAAGACAATAACTGAAAAAAAGTTTGATGCGGTCAAGTTCATGCGTCAACAACGAGATGAATTGAGTAAAAAGCTGGCTACGATGAGCAAAGCTGAAATCGTGGCATATTTTAGCAAGATTAAACAAGAAAAAGCTACCCTGCCAGCAGGGTGATAGTAACATTGAGCGAAAGGCGTTTCTAGTGAAGGCAGCGGTTTTGTGGTTGAATGAGGATCGAACCAGCGAACCAGAATTCGAGGAGACCGAGCATTATGAGCTGACGAAGTCGTTTTTGGATGATCATGCGCGGATGATTGCTTTGTTGCTGGGGGAGATGGGGTAATGCGGAAACAACTTGTTTGCCGATGATATTTCTTCATATTTTTGAATTTCAATCGCCCGTATTTGTAGATCCAAAAAACACCATTTATCCTGATCAATCGAACGAAACAACATGTCCGAACTCAACTACATGTCAGAAGAAAATGAGCGCCAGCGCGACGAAAAAGTCGATATCGCAATCCTTGCACGTGGAGGCATTCGGTGTTATCACAAAATGCACGTCTTGGAATATGATGTGCAATTGCTCTCAGACAAAGGATATACCATCATTGATTTTGAAGGTGAGTATATTACGACTCACTCCTGTCCTAAACAATTACTGAAACGGGCATAAAAAATGAGCGGAAATGGCTACCTTGTTTTTGCACCACAAAAATAGTCAT
>JANMIM010001310.1:0-6881 GCA_031375795.1 Bacteroidota bacterium | reverse complement strand
CGACCGCGGCACTGATGTTCGGCGGCAGCGCCTGCGTCATCTGTCCCTTGGGGCCCTTCACGTCAACGTTCGAGCCGTTGACCTTGATGGTCACACCCTTGGGAATCGCGATCGGTTTCTTTCCAATTCTCGACATGGCCTTAACCGTTCCTTACCAAACGTTGCAGAGGATTTCGCCGCCGACGCCGGCCTGCTGCGCCGCACGCCCCGTCATCACCCCGCGCGACGTCGTCAGGATGCAGACACCGAGGCCGCCTACCAATACCTTCAAAAACAATATGGCCAACGCCAGATCGTCGTATTTGGTCAGTCTCTTGGCAGCGGATTTGCAACGCGGCTTGCGGCGCACCACGAGCCGCGACAGCTCTACTTGGAGACGCCCTACACCAGCCTCGCCGACGTGGGCGCGGGCGATTACCCCTGGCTGCCCGTGCGCCTGCTCATCAACTACCCGAGCGAGTCGCTCGCGCATGTGGGCGATGTCAAGTGCCCCGTTGTGGTGATCCACGGCACGGGCGACGAGGTGATCCCCTACTCCCATGGCCAGAAAATGAGCGCGGCAGCCGTGAAAAGCATGCTCTACACTTGCCCGGGCGCAGGGCACAACGGCTGTTCCAAGACACCCGTTTACACCAAGATGCTGGACGAAACGCTACATTGAGGTATGTCTGAAACCGCGCCAACCCTGTATTTGATTCCCGGCACTGGGGCCGATGCACGGTTGTTTGATGGCTTGCACCGGGCAGGCTTGCGTTTTGAAACCCTGGAATTCATCCCAGCTGTTTCGGGAGAAAGTCTCAAGGAATATGCCTTGCGGCTCGGGGAAGGCATCGATCGGTCCAAGCCATTTGTGGTCGGCGGCGTATCGCTCGGCGGCATCATGGCTGGGGAAATTGCGCTCGATGCCGGTTCTGATGCACTGGTATTGATATCAAGTGTCAAGAATTCAGGAGAAATGCCCGTTTACTTCAAATTATGCAAATGGCTACCTGTTCACAAGCTGTTCTCTGGCGGATTCCTGAGACGCAACGGCCCTAGGGCAAGCCTCAAGGGTATGGCGCCATGGCAGGCCAAAATCCTGCGCGACTTGCGCACCGATGCAGATGATGACTTCGTAGCCTGGGCCGTGGATGCCTTGGTACGATGGCGGAGGCGTGGCGAGCCTGCCCGCACCTTTCATATCCATGGTACGCGGGACTTCATGTTGCCGGGAATCTTTCTCGGCAAGCGCATCAAAGTGCGTGGTGGACGCCATGTGATGGTGGTCACGCATGCGGAGGAGATTGTGACGGAGATTCGGCGGTTTTTGGGGGAGAACCCTTGAAAGAGGGTGGACGCTCAATTTTGCAATCGGTGGCTGAATCTGTATTTTTGCCTTTGCTGTACTTAATCGTCCACCATGTTCAAGAGCATTACACTAGAGAATTTTTTCAGCTTCGGGAAATCGACCAAGATCGAGTTGAACCCCGATGTGAACATTTTGGTGGGCATCAACGGCAGCGGCAAGTCGAATTTTATTAGGGCTATACAATTATTGTATGAAGGCGTGGCTGGGGAAGGTTTGGAGAAACTCATTTTGAGGGATTGGGGCGGACTGTCCTATATCGCCGGTCTACATCAATCAGATCCAATGGCGATTCAAGTTTGCTATTCCTTTCAACTATCTGACCAGCTTTTGCAATCTGGATTTCACTCCGAACCAACGTATTCGATCAGATTCGAAAAGTCCAACGATGGGTATTTTTCGTTGGAAGAAAGAATATTTGCATCGAATCCCGAAGGCGAAATAGAATATCTCTCAAGGGAAAACGGAACGATTAGCATGGAGGGACAAACACAAATCACTCCCAAAATGCAACTTTCTCTATTTGAAAAACGAAACTACTTGACCGAAGAGGTCTCAGCGCTTCAGGCAGAAATTGATCGTGGGATTTCTAGCTACCGCTACTTCGATACATCTGAATCAGGAAAAATTCGCCAGCTCTCCGACTACTACTTGGAAAAGAAATTGCTTGGCAATGGCAACAACCTGACGATGCTCCTAAATTTCATCAGTGCCAATCATCCAAAGGCATTTGACATGATTATCGAGCAAGTCAAAAACGTCAATCCCCATTTCAAGGATTTGGTTTTCCCAGTGCCTGTTTCCGGAAAAACCTTGCTTACCCTAAAAGAAAAAGGACTTGAGCGAACAATTCCTATCCAGTTTGTCTCCGATGGCACACTTCGGTTTATTTTACTACTCTCCATCCTATACAATCCTAACCGTGGCTCAGTCGTCTGCCTCGACGAACCCGAAATGGGCCTCCATCCCGACATGATTGCAAGCGTAGCCGATGGAATCAAGTATGCAGCCAGAAATGGTACCCAAATGATCGTTTCCACGCATTCTCCTCTTCTTCTCAATGATTTTGATCTAGAGGATATTCTCATTTTTGAGAAAGATGCAGAGAACCAAACGATCGTGAAACGCAAAACGGAGGAAGATTTTTCCGATTGGAAGGGCGAATTTCTGGCTGGTCAGATGTGGGTAATGGGCCAATTGGGAGGTACGCGATGGTAGGCATTACCGTCTTCTTTGAAGGAGGAGTCGATCCGCAAACAAATAGAGACCCTTCGGCAGTGAGTAGAACGATCAGGCTGCGCAGAGCCATGAGCACGTTGTTGAATGCTTATTTCGATGGACAGGCCGTCAAAATTGATGCTCGACCAATGGGTTCGTATACAAATGTGATCAAAATCCGAGAAAAAGACGCTTTCCTATTGATCGACCTCGAACGACACCCATCAGAACGAAACGCTCGAATGCAAGAACTTCAACTGACAGATATTCCTGATCAAGTATTCTTCATGGTGCAAGCGATGGAGGCTTGGATACTGTCACAACCTCAGGCAATCGAAAAAACATTCGCTCACCTCAAAACAACCGCTACATCTATTTCTGACGAAGCAGCTCTACAAATAGCTCATCCTGAAGAAATTTATCGGCCAGCTTTCGAACTCAAGGTCATCCTAGGCCGTCATTTTGAGGACAATAAAGCTGGCAAGAAAACGAAATTGAAATATGGTAAACTCGTCGAAGGCTCGCAATTATTAGAAGCCTTGGATATCCATGCCCTTAGCAAAACCTTCCCCGACGTTCAGTTACTCCTCGAGAGAGTCTCGAAAAAGGCGATTTAGAATCCCCCAAAGCAATCCCATCCCACAAAAAATAAGCCCAATTCTGCCCAATAACCGCTTCGCAATCGATTCAGCAAAGCAGGCTCCGCGCAAAACCCCGCCCCAAACTGTGTAACGCAGCCACCTTTTTCTGCTTTCATCTCGGGAAATGAGATTGCACCTTTGACTTACCGACCACCATAGGCAAGGTGGGCGGCACAAACTGTCAATGCTTCCCCTTCTCGTTTTGCGCTACGCAGGCTCTTGGCCTGGCGTGATCTCCTTTGTTGCCCGCGTGGCAGCTTGGCTTTACCTTTTATTGACCCGAATGATGAAAAAGATGAATGACAAAACCAAAATCCTGCCGCTGCTGAGCATGCTCTTGCTGCTCGCGGTGCAGGTGCATGCCGCTGAGAATGTGGGCCAAAAAACCAATCGCCAAGCCAATTTTCGCACGACACAGGGCTGTGCGCCATCGAGCGCCTCGGCGCAACTGGACATCAACAATGTGCGCTGCCTGCTGCACAATGGCGGTGACATGTGGTGGGACCTCACGGAAAATCCTCGCTACGAGGTGCCAAAAGTGAGCGATCCTGCACAGGCGAGGCACAGCGCTTTTGCGGCCTCCTTGTGGATCGGCGGCTTGGACATCGACCAAAACTTGAGGGTCGCGGCGCAAACCTACCGGCAGCGCGGCAACGATTTTTTCCCCGGCCCACTCACGCAGTCGGGACAAATCACCCCCGATGTCTGCGCCGACTGGAACAAGATGTTCAAGATCAACAAAACAGAGATCGATGCCTTTCGTGCGGCATGGCTCGCGGGCAGCCAAGGTGGCGTTCCGCTGAACATGAACGAGTTCCCCGCCGTGCGTGACTGGCCTGCCTATGGCATGAGCTCAGATGGCCAACTCGCCCTCGCACCTTTTGTCGACACGGACGGCAATCCACAATCCTACAATCCCGAGAGCGGCGACTATCCAGACATTCGTCCGATGGACGGAGGCGGGCAACCCGACCAGGCCATCTGGTGGGTGATCAACGACAAGGGCGACATCCATGGGGAGACCGGTGGCGAGGCCATCGGCCTGGAAATCCAAATGATGGCCTTTGCATTCAGCACCGCCAATGCCGTGAACGACATGACCTTTTACAAGTACAAGGTCATCAACAAATCGGGCTCGTCCTTGAACCAGACCTTCATGGGCCAATGGGCAGACGTGGATCTGGGCAACGCGGCCGACGACTACGTGGGCTGCGACACCGTGCGCGGGTTTGGCTATTCCTACAATGGCCTCGCAAACGACGCCGGCGCCAACGGCTACGGCGAACACCCGCCCGTATTTGGCATCGACTTTTTCCAAGGCCCGCTCGACGAGCACGGCGACCGCCTGAAAATGTCCAAATTCATGTATTACGACAATTCCAACGGCCTCACCGGCAATCCAGAGGTCGCGGCGCACTACTACGGTTTTCTCCGTGGCTTTTGGAAAGACGGCTCCGAGATGACCTATGGCGGCAACGGATTTCACGGTTCGACGCCCACCAACTTCATGTTTACGGGCGATCCGGGAGCCTGCGGGGCGGCTTACGGATGGAGTGAGCTCGGCGAACAAAATGCGCCTGCCGACCGCCGCTTCCTGATGTCTGCGGGCCCGTTCACGATGCAAAATGGTGCCCAAAACGAGATCATCACCGGCGCAGTCTGGGCACGCAGCGACCAAAATGCGCAGTTGGGTTCGCTCTGCGAGGCATTCAGCGCCGATGACCTGGCCCAGGCCCTGTTTGATGCACGCTTTCAATTGCTCGATGGGCCAGACGCCCCCGAGCTTGCGATCGAGGAGTATGACCAAGAGCTGATCCTGAATTGGGACTACTCCAATCCGCAGCTCTTCAACAACTTCAATGAAAGCTATGCCCAAACCGACCCCGTGCTCGCCTCCCAACAGGTGCCCGATGCAGAGTTTCAGTTTCAGGGCTACATGGTTTTTCAATTGAAGGACGCGCGGGTCTCGGCCTCGGAATTGTTTGACACCGACAAGGCGAGGCTCGTGGCCCAGTGCGACATTCGCGACGGCGTGAAGACCATCGTGAACCGCAGCTATGCCTTCATCAACGGCCTGCCCGATCCCATCATCACCGATCAAGTGATGGTCGAGGGCAGCGACCAAGGCATTTTCCACAGTGCCCGCATCACCGAGGACCTCTTCGCGACCAATGCCGACCGTCGCCTCAAAAACTACACCGACTACCATTTTGGGGTATTGGCTTATGCCTGGAACGATCTCCCCTCAGATGGACGCAAGTTTGTGCAGGGCAATCGTTTTTTCAAGAATACCATCGGCATGCCCCACAAGGTCGGTTTCGAGGCAAATGGCACCGTCCTCAACACTGAATTTGGGGACGGGATCGCCTGCACCCAGACAAATGCCGTCGGGAATGGCGGCAACGATGTGGCCATCGACGCCGCCACCGAGGCAGCGATCTTGCAGCAGACCCATGTGACCCAGATCGGCTACCAAGCTGGGAAAGCGCCCATAAAACTGCGTGCCGTGAATCCCAAGGAGATCCAAAAAGGCAATTACCGGCTGGAAGTGGTGACCAACCGTCCTGTCGGGCAACCCGTCACGTTGGTCGGCACGGCGCAGGGCACCGTCACCGAGCAGGAAATGGCCGAGTGGATCCTGTACCACCAAGGTCGCGAGGTGTACAAAAGCACCTACATTCAACGCACCGACAGCGCGGGCGGTTTGAGCTATCGGCCAATTCCGCTGTCTGGCGTGGAGCGCGTGGTGCCGGGACATGGCATGGCGATCAGTGTGCAAAATCCATTGAGCGGTGGCCACATCCAACTTGGATATGACCCCGTGATTGCGGCCAGCGTTGCCTATGAAAACACGATGGAGCCCTGGCTGGGGGGAATGCCGGACCTCGACGACGACGCCGTCGCAGATTGGATCCTTGCGGGGGCAGACACCTTGGTGGACCGCGGGGCCGGGGCCAATGGTACAAATTTGCGCGCGGCGTCCATCTACGATCCAGAGGAAAACTATGAGCAATTGTTTGGCGGCACCTTTGCCCCCTTTTGCCTGGCGCGCAGTTTCCTGGCCATCGACCCCAACAGCCGCATTGCCCCGGGTGTCTCGATCAGCCGAGGTGCCTTGAACCTCAACATCCACCCCGACAGCGTGGTGAACCTGGACGAATTGCCTGACATCGACATCGTGATCACCCGCGACCCCAGCCGCTGGTCACAGTGCGTGGTCGTCGAGACCTGCCCCGACAAGGTGGCCGGCTCAGGCGCCAACCCGCTGGCAGCGAAGTGGCGCACGGGCTTGGATGCCAGCTTGCATCCCAGGGGAGGCGCCACTTCGATCATCAACCAGGCCTGGAGCATGTTTCCCGGCTATGCCATCGACGTGAACACGGGTGAGCGGCTGAATATCTTCTTTGGGGAAGACACCTGGGAGCGGGCCAGCAATGGCGACGACCTGCTGTTTAATCCCACCGACCAATTTGGGAGCGGCGGCAAGACCGCTGGCGGCAGACACTATATATATGTGTCCAAAACCCGCTACGACGGCTGCCAAGCGATCCATGACATCCTGGCCCAGGGCACGCTCACGGGTTCGGGGACGCAATTGGTCATGGATCCATCCCTCAGCGCCGATCCTTGGCAGAACCCCAGCCACCTCGGGCGCGTGTACAAGGACATTGCCTGGG
>JANMIM010001308.1:0-1042 GCA_031375795.1 Bacteroidota bacterium | reverse complement strand
GTCTCCTCGCTTCACGATTCATCCATGCACACCTCGCAGTTCGAGCAGGCCTTTTACAGTCTGCCGGTCGCGGTGATCACGACCGATCGCTTGGGCACGGTGACCCTGGCCAATGAGCGTGCTTGTAGCTTGCTCAGGTTGCAGATGGAGGCGATCGTCGGACAACCGCTGGACGAGACGCTGGGGATTTGGGATCCCCAACAAGCCAGGGTGCTGGCGCTGCCGCTTCAAAAGGTACTCGACGAGGGCATGCAAATGCCACCGCAGGAGATGACCGTCAGGCACAGCATCGACGGCATATCCCGCACGCTATCGATAGCGATGGGGCCGATTTCGGATGAAAGCGGCCGTTCCACCGGGGTCGTGGTGACCTTTGCAGAGGTGCAACCCGGCGCCGCATCGCAGGTCATGGAAGCCCTGCACAGCCCCGCCCGTGAGGCAGCTGTAGGTCCGCAGGCGCTGTACGTGCGCAGCAATGGCAGGTATGTGAGGGTATTGCTCGAGGAATTGCTCTCGGTCGAGGCCATGGAAAATTACGTGCAGCTGCAGACCGTGAATGAGAAATTCATCGTCCACGCCACGCTCAAGAGCATGGTGGACGCCTTGGAAGGCAAGGGTTACCAGCGCATACACCGCTCCTTCATCGTGCGCAGGAGTGAGATCGAGCGCATCGAGGAAAACCATGTGTACGTGCACGGCAAATTGCTGCCCATCGGCAAATCCTACCGCGCCGACCTGCTCAAGTGCCTGACATTGATCTAGGTCATGATCCTATTGACCCTACGATTCGGTGATTTCGTGTGGTGAAACGGTTCATTGGTGGAATAGTTGACCCAGATCATGCAGGAACACAGATATTTGCAATGTTGATTGAAAAAAGAAGCAAAGGAATATAGATTGGTGGATGAAAAAGGTTTGGATGTTTTTGGAGTGATTTTGATTGAAAGAGTTTTGATTTTAGTTGGTTAAGTTGGTTTTCAGAATGGCCTGCCTCCCGGTGGGCCATTCTATTTTAGGGGGGGGATGAGGCGAGAAAAGAAAA
>JANMIM010001294.1:0-1924 GCA_031375795.1 Bacteroidota bacterium | reverse complement strand
CGGGCACGCTACGAGCAAAGCCGAAGCCTAGCCCTACCGCCGCTTGATACGCGCGATGAGCATATCCAAATCCCGCTCATTCTTCACCAAGGCCCCCGAGTAGGCAGGCAGCACCTTTGTAAGGTCAGTCTGCGCCAACTCGCTCGCAGGCACCTTGGCGAGGATCAGCAGCTTCAACCAATCGACCAATTCGCTCGTGCTCGGCCGCATCTTGATGCCTTGCACCTCACGCAGGTTGTAAAATACATCCATCGCGCGGTCAAACAGCTCGCCGTCCAGGTTCTCAAAGTGTACGTCCACGATGGCCTGCATGGTCTCGCGGTCTGGAAAGCGGATGTAGTGGAAAAAGCACCGCCTCAAGAATGCATCGGGCAATTCCTTCTCATTGTTGCTGGTGATGATGATGACCGGGCGGTGCTTGGCGCGGATGGTTTTTTGCAATTCGTAGCAGTAAAACTCCATCTTGTCGAGCTCCAGCAGCAGGTCGTTGGGGAACTCGATGTCGGCCTTGTCGATCTCGTCGATGAGCAAGACCACCTTTTTGTCGCTTTCAAAGGCTTTCCAGACGGGGCCGGGCTTGATGTAATTGCTGATGTCCTGCACACGGGCATCGCCAAGTTGGCTGTCGCGGAGGCGGGAGACCGCGTCATATTCATACAAGCCCTGCTGCGCACTCGTCGTCGACTTCACATGCCATGTGAAAATCTCCAGCCCCAGGTCCTTGGCGATCTCAAACGCCAGCATCGTCTTGCCGGTGCCGGGTTCGCCCTTGACCAAGAGCGGCCTTTCCAGGTGGATCGCCGCGTTCACCGCCGTTTGCAGCTCGCGGGTGGCGATGTATTGTGCTGTTCCCTTGAAGTTCATGGCGGCAAATATAGTCCTGTGCGCTCGAAAAATCTTATCTTTGGCCCAAAGGTCACGACAGAATGGCATTTGGCAAAAAGAAACCCATCCGCATAGAATTTCTAGATGCAAAGGACGAGCAACTCATCGGCTTTGATGAATTGTTGCTGAAACAAATCCCGGAGGATTTCAAGGACGACACCTGGGTCGAGATCGATGGCGACCGCTGGAAAGTGGTCAAGGTCGATCCCAGCTCTGCCCGCAAGGCCAAGCGTGAGGGCTTGCTCACGGTGCATGTGAACCTCGTGGAGCGCAGGACGCCCATCGTCGAGGCGGAGCCGGTCGCGGAGGAAGTGAAGGAAATCCCGGTTTTCAGGAACCCATCACGCGCCGACCAGCTGCCGCGCATGTCTGGCAAGCGCGGCGAACTGCAATTGTTGGAGATCGCCAGCTATGAATGGCGCGACATCGAGTTTGTGGTCGCGAGCAACCGCTCGTCCATCAAGGATGTCTTTGGCAAGATCGCCGAGCTCATTTCCCTCAACCGCACCGAGCGCGACGGCCGCACATTCTACACCCGCCAATACGACCGCTACGACATGTTTGCCCCGATGCGCGGCACACGATTGCCATTGGAGGTCGTGATCACCGAGTATTTTCCCGCTGCGCGGGGTGTCGACGGCTTGACCTTCATGGGTTCAGACCAGGTGGCCGACAGCACGTTTGTCTTTCGGGTGAATTCTGGGATTGCCTTTTACGGACAGGAATTTGACGATGCCATCCGCTATTTTGGCTTGACACGACCTGCGGCCTTGGACATTCCCGCCTTGCGAGCAGACGCAGCCACGATCGCCAGTTTGATGAAGCGCAAGGACCTGGTCATCGTCGACTGGCAACGCCGCGAGATCGTCGAGGCGACCGAGGAGGCCGTGCATGCCTTTTTCCTCAAGGAATTCAGGGAGCAGACGATCGTGGATGATAGGAGGGAAGCCAGCCTGCCAGTCGCAGCAGCCATCAGCCTAGCAAAACCAGCCGCAGTCCCGGAGCCGCCCAAAACGGAGGCCATCGTCACGGAGGCCAC
>JANMIM010001263.1:0-4952 GCA_031375795.1 Bacteroidota bacterium | reverse complement strand
CCCTACGACAAGGAATACACGGGTACCCACGTTTCACAAGAGGACTTTTCTGCCTTCCACTACACCCACGACTTCGGCTTCAACATCCGGCTGGACAGCGCCTACCGCCATTTGCTCGCACAGCGCATCTACACGGGCTTTGAAATCGAGCATCCGACCGGGCATCCCGACACGGTGATCGACAACAACTTGCACGTGGAGTGGGAATCGGGGCTGGCCATCGGCAGCGACGACAATCCTTGTGCCGAGGCCAATCGCCGCGGCGAGAGCTGCGGTTTCTTCACGGCCGGCCACAAGCGCGGCGACATCATCTGGAACTGGCCGAGCATGGGCGACTGGGTGCATTGCGAGGGCGTGTGGGTATGGGACCGCGGGCATCCCCCTGCCCGCACGGAACTGCACCCCCTGCGCCTGTGTGCGACACGCCGGGCCATGCGCGCCAAGGTGCCCACCGAAGTGAACGGCCGCGACAGCACGATGGCCATGCAAATCGACGTGTTTGCCAGCGGCGACGGCGGCGCACTCTACAACAACCGGCCCGAACGCGCAGCATTTGCCCATACGACAAAGATGAGCGGCCGCGACTACAACTTTGAGGTGCCCATGGATTGGATTCCCGAGGCGGCGCAGCAACCCGCCGACGGGGGTCTGCCGCCGGTCTGTCGCTACCGCATCGAATCCCACAACGGTGATACCTATCCCAGGCAATGCAGCGTGGCGCCCGATGGAAAAACGGTCCAGGTCACGATCCCCTGGCAACAAGTCGCCGACGACGCCGTTTTTGCACGCACGATTTATGTCTGGTGGGAACAGGATGCGCAGCCTGTGAATCCGCCGACGGCAACTTACGAGGTTCGTTTTGAGCGCATCCATTTCACACAGCGCAAAGACGTGCTCAGCCGCCCCGAGAAGGTGATGTGGCTGGAGGCTGGCGGACAATATATTTGCCTGAACGATTTCGTGAAGGGCGACGACATCCTGCGCGACGGCTACGCCAAGACCTACGACCGCGACTGGCCGATGGACATCCGCTTGCTGGTCCACGCCATGCCCGGTCAGGAATTCAGGGTCCATGTGGGCGGCTGGGAAAACGACGGCATCAGCCGCGCCTACGGCGACCTCATCGACCCCAACCTGCCCTGCACCCGAGCGACCAAAAAGGCCTTTCACAAACACCTGTGGCCCGCAACGCCCTTCGGCCTCCACGGCTGCCTCGACGACCTCATCGGCGAGGTACACGATTTTCATCTTGTGGACACGCTGCCCGCGGTGCTACGTGTGGTCTCGGTCTCCAAAGGGGAGCCGAATGAATATGAGCAGTGTCCTGGGGCGAACAATGAGCAGGAGGATGTTTTTACGGTTTGGTATACGGTGCGGAGGAGGGAGTGAAAAGTGGAAAGTGGAAAGTGGAAAGTGGAGCAGTGGAGTTGATCGCGCAGGCAAAGGCTGAGAATTGGAAGCGACCGGAATAAGTGGTACAGTATGGAGCTGAATATTCAAGTAGCTCAAAGAACTTGTCATTTCTCCGCTACGTGATCGGGTCGCTACGCTCCCTCGATCACTTCGGTCGAAATGAGCAACCTTTTTTGCACCTACTGTCAAACATGCGGATCGTCATATAAAAAAACTCACTCCTCCCCATAAAAGAAAAAATTGGTCCAATGTACCACTTGACGGCGATTGTCTTGATAGCCAACCGCTTTCACGATACGGCCCTGCGCGTCGTAGGTATATTTGGTCACAAACCAATGCTTTGGAACAAAGTCGCTCAAATTCTGGCGCATGCTTTCCAGTCGCCCCTGGTCGTCATACCGGTATTGATAAGTATCGGCATCCCCATCGGGTTGCATTTCTTGTAAACAGGTCAGCTTTCCGGTTTCGTCATAGCTGAATTTCCAATGTTTCTCGTCACGCCAACTTCGATCGATTGCCCGAATTTGGATGAGCTTGCCGATGGAATCGTATTGAAAAACATATTGCGTTCGGCGCTCGCAACCCAACTCACAAAAATCTCGGTAGCGCACAATCCGTCCCGTGCTGTCCCGCTTGATCTGCGGATAATGATCCGCTGATAACCGAAGTTTCACCCCAAATTCATCGCAAGGGAGAGCAATCAGCCAATTGGGATCATCTGGGGAATTTTGCAGCATCCATCGGATGACGGTCGTATCGCTTGATTTATGACGAAAGAAATAGGCTGCCATCTTGTAGATTCTTCCGTCGGCATCGTATTCCTTGCTATCGTATGACAATCGCTGGTAGCGTGGATCATGGATCGAATCGGCCTTCCCCCATGCATAATGTCCCGTGACCTTCTGCGTGCCCTTGGGAAGCGGAAGGTTGTAGGGCGGGAAAGGAATAAAATACTCAACCTGTCCCATGGCAAGGCACATGCTGAGCATCAAAAGGGTCAAGGCGAAAGGCTTTTTCATTTTCAAATTGCATCTCATTCGTCCGCCAAAGGCAAGATAGCAAATCCTTGCGTATGTTCACTGAAATTGGTGTACGACAAATTCGGAACCTGTTCGTCTGCCCTCCCCAGAACAACGCTGGGGGCCGACGATCGGGCATATTGATTCAAGATTCGGCTGCGCCGAATCATTGTTTGGCGGACAATACCGTTCGTCGTCCCACAAGCAGGGCTGTGGGGAGGGCCGACGAACAGCGTAATTCCTCCGTCTGCCGAATTTGTCGTACACCCACTGAAATTGGTTGCATTACAGGATTTTGTATCAAATAAAATTTGCGCGAATGGCCGACGGCGGAATGCGAATAGCGCTGTGGCAAACCTTGCGTATTCCTCGGTTTTCGCCATTGGCTCTTTGGCGAATTCTTCTTGGTGCTTTTGGTCTGACTTCGTAGATTGGCCTTATGAACATTCTGATGCGATCACCTATCTTATGGTTTGGAGCCTTTGTATTGCTTGCTGGTTTTGCATTTGCGCAGCCGGATTTGTCGGGTATTCGGACGGTGAATGGATATTTGGATGATCGCCTTTGCTCGGTAAAGACGCTCGATGAGAAGGGCCGGTGCACGTTTTTGAAGGAAATGGTGATGGGGGACATTTTGCACATGGAGGCGACCGAGTATGATGCATTGGGCAAGCCTCGGCGGAAGCTGATGGTGACGATCCGGGGCGGGATGTTGGATTTGCACGAATTTCGGTACACGTCGACCAAGATGGAGGAGTTGAAACCGCTGCGGTTTACGATCCCAGATGCGGCAACCATGGCAGCCAACAAGGCTTGCTCGGTGACGGGTTCGCCCAACAATGGGACGGAATTGCGGGCTTTGGCTTCCGTGAAGGCGGCCTTGGCACCTGGAAATCTTTACAAGTCTGAGGTCTCCGAGATCGATGCGCAAGGGAAGGTGAAGCGTACGACGAGCTATAACAAGGCTGGCTTGGCCGACAATTGGGAAACGTTGACCTATGACGCCGGGGGTCGATTGCTGTCCATTCAGCGGCGCAACGCTATTTACAAGACCTCTCATACCGAGGAAAATCATCGCTACGACAGTCTGGGAAATGAGGTTTTGCGCTATTCGATCTCGGTAAACACGGAGGACGTGGACACGATTTCAGTGGGGTACAGCACCTACGCCGGGCGGCAAGTATTGACACTCGAAGACCACTTTGGCGGTATGGCGGGCAATTTGACCAAGCGGGAAACTTATGTCTATGACGAGCACGGCAATCTCGCGCGTCGGAATAATTTTTTGGATTTGGGGAATGTGCCTTCGTCTTATGCCTTGTATCGGTATGATGCCGCGCATCGGTTGGTGGAGATTCGGAACTGCGTGGACAAGAATGGCGAGATGGTGGTACGGTCGGAGGAACGGTGGGAGTATTTGTGAGGGGGTTTTATTGCGGCCCTATTTCACCATTTCCAGAATTTTGGGCAGCATCAATTCCACCCAGGCGGCGTATTGTTTGCCGCTGGGGTGGAGGCCGTCGTTGGCGACGAGGTCGGGATCGGCGAGGCCCTGCCGGGAAATCGGAGTAATGTCAAAATATTGGATGCCTGCCGCTTGGGTGATTTGAAGGTTGGCTGCGTTGAATTGATCAAGTTGGGCGCTGATGCCCTGTTGGTTGGATTGGCCGTAGGGGGTGAAGCCGTAGTCGGGGATCGAGACGACGAAGACGCGGTTTTTATTGCCGTGGGCGAGCGCGATGGCGGTGTTGAGCAGTTGCGTGAATTGGGTTTGGTATTCTGCAAGGGTGCGGCCTTGGTATTGGTTGTTGACGCCGATGAGCAGGCCGACGAGGTTAAAATTGCTGTCGGGCTTCTGGGTTTGGATGGCGCTGATGAGGTTGGCAGTCGTCCAGCCTGTGCGGGCGATGATTTGGGTGCGCTTGACCTCCAATGCACTCTCCTGCAAGCCCTTGGCGAGCAGGTTGGGCCAACGGTCTGGCTCCGCGACAGATTGGCCGATGGTGTAGGAGTCGCCGAGGGCGAGCAATTCGATCGCGGCGGGCGCGATGATGGGGGCCGGTTCGTCGATGAGCTGTTCTGGTTTATCGCAACCTGCGAGGGCAATTGCTGCGAGGGCAAAGGGAAGTGCGAGGAGGAGCGAGAACCATTTCATAGAGAATCTTTTTACCATTAACGGATTTGGCGGGGAAATGGATCACTTTTTTGAGGGGCGAGGCCGCCGGGGTCTTTTTTGGGGGGTGGACCCGTAGGCTCGAAGCCCAATGTCATTAGGTTAAGGGATTTGAAACCGAACCTGGTGCGTTTGGCAAGCCCGAAGGGCTTGATCTGTGGATAGCCGGTGGCGCAGCCCACGGTTTCGGATGTCCCAATTTTACAACCTCGAAGGGGTTGACTATAGCCGTTTTCCTGTGTAAATGCGTTCACAGTCAACCCCTTCGGGGTTGGCTATTTTGCGAACTGCAGACCCCGGGCTTTGCCCGGGGCTATCCACAGGTCAAGCCCTTCGGGCTTGCGCCA
>JANMIM010001244.1:0-1597 GCA_031375795.1 Bacteroidota bacterium | reverse complement strand
CAGCAACAACGAACGAGTAATTGATTTCCCTCCTCCAGCTGCTTTTGCATAATTTTTTGCAGGTTTTGGTCAAAAGCCTCCTTCGCCTTTCCTTGCGGTAGGTTTCCGGCAGGCCTGGACTTCAAAGAACGCGTCCGGTTTCATCAGGGCTTCGCGCTGGCTTGGTTCTCAGGTCGAGTCTATCCGGATTTGGATTCGCTGGGCTAGGAGGTCCTTGTAGGTATCCACACTGAGTGCATAATTTCTCAGTGCCTCGAGTAGCTTGGCGGCTAGATTTTTGCTTGATTTAGCACTCTTTATGAGTTCTTTACTGAGCAAATTGCTTTTGCGGAGCAACTGCTCGATGATGGTCGCCATCTGGAGTACAAGGTAAAAAACCTTCCACCCATTAGGGTCTCTAGTATAGGCATGCTCCAGTCGGTATCCCTGATTCTTCTGGACGTTAAAACCTTCATTTTCAATCTTCCATCGGCAACGTCCTGCTTCGCACAAGACTTGGACGTTGCCCTTGGAGGGCTTGATGTTGGTGATGGACTTGAACTTGGTCGTCTTCCCGGCATCGGTCTGGCCGCACTCCACAACATGTACGATGTGGTCCCGCCCCCTGGTGTCCCTGTACGCAATATTGCTTGCCCACCTGTATTCGCTTGTCTTGGAGGATCCCTTCTCTCTGGGCGGGTTCAGCCTGTTGGTCGGTTCCAACTGCAAAAGGGATTTGTATTCCTCCTGCACGCTGCCGAGTTGGTCGTCCTTGAGTACGATGATGTAGGCCCAATCATTGTCCTTGCAAGTTTGGAACACTTCCCCGTTGGGGTAGAGCCCGTCGAGCAGCAGGCAAAAATCCATCTGCGGGAAGGCCTCCTTCAGCCGCTCGAGGAGGCGAAAAAGGGCCTTGAGCTCGCAATCCTGCTTTTCGGCGTTCGGGACATCGTTCTCCACAAACTCCGACATGACCGAGATCGCCAAGCCCGACGGCAGCACGATCTTCGCCTCCAGGACCAAGTGGTAGTAGGTGGTCTTGTCCCCGTGCGTCATCGTCAGGCAATGGTCGCAATGGCGCTTGCCCGAGGACATCACCCAAGTGCCGTCGATCGCAAGCATGTGCCACTTGCCCATCAGCCTGCCGCCGTAAAGCACCTTCTTGCGCAACAGCGACCTGACCATATTATGTACGCAGCCCTGGACCTGGTCCACGTCCACCTTGCAGAGTAGATTGTTCATCGTGTCGCCATGCGGAACTCCCTCTGCATCAAACAACAAGGAATATAGACCCTTCATCTCGACGCTGCCGTCGCGCAGGTTGCTGGATACCAATTGCCTTGCCCCGAGACGGCACAGATACATCAGTACGCAAGTGAAAAAGACGCATTCCAGCTCGTACTCAACCGACGCTTTCCGGCGTACATCGTCGATGCCCCTGAACAACCCCACGGGCGAACCGAAAAAATGCTTGATCAGGCGCAGAAGTCCTTTGACCGTAGTCTCTTTCCAATTAGAATCTTGATAGGCACATTTTGGAAGATCGACTTGTTTTGCCTCAAATAATCAACCCCATACACAGCCTACTGTGCGAAAAATTGGTCACTCGTTGTTGCTG
>JANMIM010000264.1:0-5418 GCA_031375795.1 Bacteroidota bacterium | reverse complement strand
GTCATCACCTTGAGCGGCGTGCCAGAAACTCCCTTGATGTCGAGCATGCCAGACATGCCGCCACCGGAGCTCTTCTCGGCGTGAGGGATGCTGAATTTGTCGGTCACCCACACATACGATGTGCTCTCTCCTTGGGGGGTCTGGGAAACAATCTTGTATTTCTGGCACTCGTAGCCGGCAACGGTGATCACCTCGTCTTCCTTGGTCACCACCGGATCTGCTTCTGCAGCAGCGTCTTCGTCCTTTTTGGCTTTGGGATCCATCACGTAGATCGTCTCCTCGGAGTCCTTGATCATGTAGGCGATGCCTGTCTTGGTCTTGGAAAGCGTGCGGCCCATGGCCATCGCTGCCATACCACCTTTGATTTCCATCAGCACGTCTGTCTTGAGTACATTGAGCTCCATGCCGGTAGGCAACATGGCCTGATAGGCCTCTATGCCCTCGCCCATGAAGCTGAAGTCATACTTCAAAGTGCCTTGGAAATTGGTCTGGGCAAATGTTGCGCTGCAAAGGAGCGCCATTGCCCAAAAAATACCGATGATTTTTTTCATTTCTAGTTCAAGTAATTGAGTTGCAAATCTAAGGATATTCTTCAAAATGGAACACCGTGGGCACAAATCACTCGTAAGCCGTGCGGCGATACTCCTCCAGATAGGCCAGCACGTCTGCGTCGTCTGCCAAACCGTAGTAGGTATGGTCGTCCCGTGCAGCAATCTTCGCATACAAGCTATTGATGCATAGGCCATTGAATTTCATTTCCGCTGGCCAGAAGCGCAGGCGGTTCTTGACTTGAAGCAGCGCATCTGGGCCGATGATGTTGGCCCGGTAGATGTAGAGCGGTTTTTTATATTTGGAGGTCAATGCGTTGATGCGTTGATTTTCTGCACGGCACGCTGCCTTGAGTTCATCGCCGGCCATCGGGAGATAGTCGATCGTGATTTCATCTGAGAGGGCACCCAACTCAGATTGCGCCAAAAGTGTGGTGCGGCCGCCGATGGAGAAGCTCGTCTTGGGGTACGATGTTCGCAACCCATCCAAGAGTTCCCGCCAGCGCTCGGTTTCATTGGCGACCTGCAGCAGATCGCCTCCCACGATCACCCGATCTGGCGGCGTGAGCGGCAGCAAATCGAGGTTGCGCTTGATCTCCCTGCCCAACTGTGCAAACCAAGCTCCCGGATCCAAGGGCTTGCCGATCGGGAACAGCTCTTGCTCGTTGTTGTTGCAAAAAGCAAGCTGCAAATGCACGCGATAGGTCGACAGCAGTCCACCGAGTTCCCTGGGGGCATCGACCTTTGCTTTTGGCAGGCCGGTCGTGTCGGCGACGAGGGGCAGCTCCAAGACGAGATTCCGCAGGACCAATTCCCGCATCTTCGCGAGGTTGGGATTGATTTCCGCGGCATCCTCGGGTGCATTGAGCCGCATGCCCCAAGCGATCGGGACGTCGGGGCGCTCCAGTTGTGGCGGAGCACAGGCGCTGACGACCACGAGCGTCAGCATCAACCAGAGGTATTTTTGCATCGTGGCAAAGGTAACCATTCAGCCGATGCGTTGCACACGGCGCGCAAGCAGGAATTGCTCGATTTCTGCGAGGCTCATGGCATTGAGGGTGAGAGGGGGGCTCAGAAGACCCTTGCGGGCCACGGCCACGCCGTTTTCATAGTCATGCAAGGCAGTGGCGCTGTGGGCATTGGGGTTGATGGCGATGCGCACGCCTTGCTCGACGGCGAGGCGCACATGTTCCCAATCCAAGTCCATGCGGTTGGGGTTGCAATTGAGTTCCAGCACGACGCCGTGGGTGGCGCAAGCCTCCAGGACGGCATCCATGTTCAGCGATTGACCTTGCACTCCAAACATCAACCTGCCCGTCGCGTGGCCCAGTATCGTGGTGTACGGATTGCGAATCGCCCGCACGAGCCGCATCGTCGCATCGACCATGCTCAATTCCTCCTCTTCATGCAGCGAGGCGATCACAAAATCAAACCTCGACAGCTCCAGGTCACTCATGCCGAGGCTGCCGTCGGGCAAGATGTCGAGTTCGATGCCCTTCAGGAGCTTGAAGGGCGCCAAGCGCTCGTTGAGCCGGTCGATTTCCTTGTGCTGAAGCTTGATCGCCTCCAGGCGCATGCCCTGCCCATGCGGATGATGCGGGCCGTGGTCGCTGATGCCGAGGTAGGCCATCCCCATTGCCTGGCAATGTAAGGCCATGGCTTCCAGGCTGTCGCTGCCATCGCTGTATGTGCTATGGGCATGCAAGAGGCCTTGGATATCGTGGTGATGGACCAATTTGGGAAGCCGTTTGCGCAAAGCAATCCGCATTTCTTCCTTGCCCTCGCGCAGTGCGGCAGGGAAATAGGGCAATCCGGCGTCGGCATAGATCTCTGCCTCGGAGCGGTAGCGCTTGGTTTCATCGACCTGGATCAGTGCCACGTGTACACTGCTGCCCGTCGTGCGAAACAGGTCGAGGTAATAGCTGGAACTTCTGAAATGGAAGGTGAGTGGAATCTCGGTGTTGCGCACGCGGGCGAGGAGCAGGTCCTGGCCCGCCGTCATGATTTCATAGCCTTCGCTCTTGATCATGTGCAGCATGATGGGTTTGTAGTGATCGGCCTCGGCGATCATTTCGATGCCATTGCAGATGGTGCAGCCCCGTCGGAACTCACCTGTGAAGTCCAGGCGGGCCTCGGCCCCGAGCAATTCGCGCAGCTCATGCTCCAGGACGGTCGCAATCGGCCGCAGGTCGCTCAGCAGAAATTGCTGGCCATGGGCGCGGGCATGGGCGATGGATTGGCCCACCTTTTCCTGCGTCTTGGGGCCAAATCCCTTTTGGCGAACCAATCGATTTTCTGTGACCGCATGAGCCAGGGTCGCCATGTCGGTGATTCCCATGTCCTGCCACACGACACGCAATCGCTTGGGGCCCAATCCTTGCAGGGGAAGCATCTCGCGCACGCTTGCGGGGATGCGCTCCCGCAGCAGCGCAAGCACCTCCGTGTCGCCTGCGACCAACAGGGATCGCGCGTCGAGCAACACATCTGCCGAGATTTCCTCCAATGGCAGCAGGTCCTCGGCAGTGGGGATGCTCGCCAAGGTATCCTGCGGTTGGCGCAGCAGGGCGGCTGCTTGGCGGTATTGCTGCGGCTCAGCATCCTGGCCGGTCCACAATTCAAGCAAATCGGCCGTGAGCATCAGCCCGTCGGCAATGAACTTGCGGTCTCTTCCTTTTGTGGATATTGTGGGCCTCACGATCACTGACCTGGTTTCTGATGCAATCATTGGAAAGAAGTTTTGGAGCAAAAATCGAGCCGCGCAGACAGGGTACCGAATTTTGGGACGGGTGCTGATCCTGACGTACAACCACAAGATGTAATGGAGCTACAAAAGGTTGTCTCCGGTGATCGCGAAAGTGGATTTTTTTTGACGCTGGTCCGAAATTTCCCATGGAAATTTCAGGAGACAGCTGTCATCAGGGAAAAAAATCGAATTTTTGGGGAGCGAAAATCGACCAGAAAATCAGTCCATCGAGGGAGCGACAAGCTTTTCCTTGACCTTCTCTTTGGTCACTGAGGATTTGTCCAGCTTGAGGCGGCTGTATTCCTGTGGAGGCAAATCGGTGTAAATGAAGTCAATCGGATCGGTCTTGACCTCCTTGAAGCACACTTCGTAATGCAGGTGAGGCCCTGTGCTCAAGCCGGTATTTCCACTGTAGGCGATCAATTGGCCACGCTTCACGGCCTGCCCGTTGCGGGCGACCATCTTGGAAAGGTGGGCATATTTGGTCCTGTAACCATTGTGGTGGTCGATGTTCATGCAGGTACCGTAGCCGCTTTCGCCAGTCTCGGCGATCACGATCACTCCATTGCCACTCGCATAGATCGGTGTGCCGATGGGGCAGGCGAAGTCGAGTCCTTCATGAAATTTTCCCTGACCTGACACAGGGTGGTTGCGAAAGCCAAACCCACTGATCAATGAGCCATTGACAGGGAGGATCGAGGGCATGTTGCCGAGGCTTTCATCGATGTTGTTGGCTTTGCTTTTGACATGGTCCAGGCTGTTGTTGAGCAATGTGAGGCGATCCCGGAGGCTCAGCAGCCTGAAGTTCGTCTTGCGCGTCGCATTGTTGGGGGACTTGTCAAAAATGGCCGAACCACCCGTACCAGCATTCCAGCGGCTTTGCGGAATCGTATTTTCGCCAAGGATCGGGAGATAGAGGGTATTTTGGTTTTCAAAAACCGACGTCAGATTGGACTCAAAGCCGTCCATCTTGCCGTTGATCTCATTGAGGCGGGCCATCAGGCGCTCGTTTTCCAAGTTGAGCTCTGTCGACTTGAGCTGCACCAGGTAATGGTCGAAGTAATATTTGCCTGCAAAACCGGCGGCCACGGCAAACAGGGCATAGAAGAAAACCTTCTTCAAGAAGAACTTGGAGGTCAGTCCCTCAGGTTGATACGTGCAGGTCTCCGTATCGTAATAGTACACTTGCCTTCTTTTTAGCATTCTTTAATTCCGTATTGCCACCAAAAATTAGGAAGCGCAATTTGCACAGAATCAGCCGCCTACCCCTTCCAAACTTTTCAACAAATCATCCACACTTTTCTGATTTTGACATTTTTGGACGATTATTTTCTGACATAAAGTATTGTATATTAGTTGTTTGTGAATTTTTGTTTGAAGCCTATGATTCGAAAATCGAAGTGTTGAAACTGCAATCTGCAAGGAGCTTTGCAGCGGCGCAACCAATGAAACAGCTCCCATCTCTATCTTTGGCGCATGATGGATGCGGTATTCTTGGGCCTCGGCTCCAATGTGGGCGATCGGCTAGGGCATTTGCGGGATGCGATTGCAGGTTTGGAGGCAGGTGGCTGCAAAGTCTTGGCGGTTTCCAGCGCCTATGAGACTCCGCCATGGGGATTTCTCGACCAGCCCGCATTTCTCAACGCTGTGATCCAAGTCCAATGCCCCTTGGCGCCCCACGACCTCTTGCGGTTAGCGATGGAAGTGGAGGAAAGCCTTGGTCGTGAACGCAGTATGCAATGGGGGCCACGCACCATCGACATCGACGTGTTGGCGATTGGTGCTTTGCAATCGGTGAGCCAGCGGCTTGTCATCCCTCATCCCTTGCTGCATGCGCGTGCGTTTGTGCTGTTGCCGTGGGCAGAGATCGCGCCCGATTTTCAGGTGCCAGGCCACGACCGCACGGTTTTGGACCTGTTGAATGCTTGTCCAATGCAGGAGCGTGCCGACATCTCCCTCGTGGCAATCTTGTAGCCAGCTCCGCCATCGGCAAGCTATCGATCCTGCCAGTCCCGTCGCTTGGTGAGTTTCAGGTCCTTGAGGGTCGCGCTCTTCACATTGATCGTGAAGTTGTAGCTCTTGCGCTCCCCAAAGGGGATCCAAGTCATCGACATTTCCCAGCAATGC
>JANMIM010001220.1:0-2605 GCA_031375795.1 Bacteroidota bacterium | reverse complement strand
CCCGGGGCCAGCACGGCACAGGTCGCAATGTGCATCAGGTCAAACTTTTGCTCCTTGGTGAAGTCGTCGGGCATCGAGCCCAGTTCCCGCACGCCGATCAGGAACAAAATTCCCTCGATGTCGGGCTTCTTCCCAAATCGCGTCTTGATGATCTCGCTGAGTTTGCCCCAGCGCTCCTGCAAGCGGTTGATGTCTTCTGTCTCTTCAGTCATGCACTTTGGATAATTCTTTGACGAATGATTCCTGCTCCCGCAGCAGTTGAAACAAGCCCTTGATGCCACCCTCCAGCCGCACTTCGAGCGACAAATATTTGGGGCTTTCCTTGAACCGGGCGCGCTTGGCATTGCTTTGCGTCCAAGACAAGATCATCGGAAACAAAGCTGATGAATAATAACTGCTCTTCTTGTCCTGCGGGAAATATAGGCGCGCAAGGTCATCCTTGAGCACCACCTTCTCAAATCCGAGCCTCTTCCCCACCCTGCGGATGCGCACCGTGTCAAACAAGCCCAACACCTCCTCGGGAATGGGCCCGAAACGGTCGATCAACTGCCGTTGGATCTCGCGCATCTCCTCCTCATTGGCGGCAGCGGCGATCTTGTTGTAGAAATTCAGGCGTTCGGTCACGATCGGCAGGTAGCTCTCGGGAATCAGGATGTTGAGGTCGGTCTCCACCTGCGTGTCCTCGACATGAGACTTCTCTTCCAGCTTGCGCTTGATCTCCTCCTGAAACAGCTGCGGGAATTGATCCTCCTTGAGTTCCTCGATGGCCTCGATCAGGATCTTTTGGTACATGTCGTAGCCGATTTCGTTGATGAATCCGCTCTGCTCACCGCCCAGCATGTCGCCTGCGCCCCTGATGTCGAGGTCGCGCAATGCGATATGAAAGCCGCTGCCTAGGTCGCTGAACTCCTCGATGGCCTTCAGGCGCTTGCGCGCGTCGCGGCTGAGCAGGCTCTCGTGTGGCGCAAAGAGGTAGCAGAAGGCCTTGCGGTTGCTGCGGCCTACCCTGCCCCGCATTTGGTGCAGGTCGCTGAGGCCATAGTTGTGGGCCTCGTTGATCATGATCGTGTTGGCGTTGGGGATGTCCAGGCCTGACTCGATGATCGTGGTGCAGCAGAGCACGTCATATTCGCCCTCGATGAAATTGGCCATGATCTTCTCGATCTTCTCGCCGCTGAGCTGCCCGTGGGCGATGCCTACACGGGCGTCGGGCACGAGTTTTTTGATCATCGAGGCCATTTCGTCGAGGTCGGCGACCTTGTTGTGGACAAAAAAAGCCTGGCCACCACGCTTCATCTCGTATGCGACCGCATCCCTGATCTGTCCCTGATCCCAGGTGCCGACCACGGTTTCCACGGGTTGGCGATTGGGTGGCGGTGTGGCGAGCACACTCATGTCGCGCACGCCCATGAGCGAGAACTGCAGCGTACGCGGGATCGGGGTGGCCGTGAGCGTGAGTGTGTCCACGTTTACGCGCACAACCTTGAGCTTGTCCTTGACGCCCACCCCAAACTTCTGCTCCTCGTCGATGATGAGCAAGCCCAGATTCTTGAATTTCACGTCTTGGCTCACGACGCGGTGGGTGCCGATGAGGATGTCGATCTTGCCCTCTGCTAGCCGCTGCAGCGTTTCCTTCTGCTCTTGCGGCGACTTGAAGCGGTTGATGTAATCCACCGTGACGGGGAAATTGGAGAGTCGGTCCTGGAAGGTATGGAAATGCTGGAGCGCCAAGATCGTCGTCGGGACGAGCACTGCGGTCTGTTTTCCATTCTCCGCAGCCTTGAAAGCCGCCCGCAACGCAATCTCGGTCTTGCCAAAGCCCACATCGCCGCAGATGAGGCGATCCATGGGCACCTGACTTTCCATGTCACGTTTCAGGTCCTCCGTGGCCTTGACCTGATCGGGGGTATCCTCAAACATGAAACTCGCCTCGAGCTCTTGTTGCATGTAACTGTCTGGCTGGCAAGCAAATCCGATCTTGGACATGCGCTGGGCATACAGGGAGATGAGGTCAAATGCCAGCTCCTTGATGCGGCTCTTGGCCTTGGCCTTCTTCTTGGCCCACTCTCCCGACCCGAGTTTGCTCAACTTGGGGGGCACACCGTCCTTGCCCGTGAATTTCGAGATTTTGTACAGCGAGTTCACGTTCACGAAGATCTCGTCGCCGCCTTCGTAGAAAATCTTGACGGCCTCCTGCTCGTGTGCGCCGGTTTTGATGCGGTGCAGCCCGCCAAACTTCCCGATCCCATGGTTGATGTGGGTCACGTAGTCGCCGGGGGAAATGTCTTTGAGCTCCTTCAGGGTAATGGCCTGACTCCGTGAAGTTTGTGCCTTGGCCTTGAAACGGTGGTAGCGCTCAAAAATCTCGTGGTCGGTGTACAGCGCCAGCTTGAGTTTCTTGTCCAGGAAGCCTCGGTGGATCACCGCATGGATGCCTTCAAAGTGGGCTGCCTTGTCGATCTGCTCAAAGATCTCATGCAGCCGCAGAAACTGTTTTTCATTCTCTGCGAGAATGAAATTCACGATTCCAGCTTCATGGTTTTTGTGCAGGTGGTCTGCCAGCAAGTTAAATTCCTTCTTGAAGCCCGGCTGCGGTGCTCCCTGC
>JANMIM010001214.1:0-9797 GCA_031375795.1 Bacteroidota bacterium | reverse complement strand
TTGCTCGTAATACATCGCCGAAGTGATCAGGGCAGCCTGAGCTTCTTCGTTCACCTTTCCCTTTTGGCTCCATTGATAGCCAAAATAGCCGACCACGGCCGCAAGGGCTACACCCCCGATCAGGAGTGCATTCCGGTATTTCTCCACAAAGGATTTGGGCGCACCTGCTGCATCGCTTGTCTTGGAGGCGGTTTCTTCCTCGTAAATTACCTCGTCTTGATCGATGACTTCATCGTCGTTCAACTTCGCCCTGCCCTTATTTCTAGCCATAATGATACTTAAAATTTTGAGGCTACAAAAAAAAGCAATCGCAACGTCAAAACAAAATCGGAAACCCGCCTTTCGCAAAATGGCCCCTCTTTTTGAGCCAATTGCTGCCTTGAAAGCATGATGATCAGCCTGCAAGGCACCCAACATATTATTAAAGCATGGCTTTTTGGTTTTTTTTGCCGCAGCTGCATTTGCCTACAAGCAATCGCCTCCAATACTCCATTTCGCAGCCATGGGGCCACATTTTGGTTCAATTGACGAACCTGCAAATGGAAACAATGTGGTCGCTGGGGTGGCATCGTGGGGCGTTTTTGGCGGGTAATTGCTCAAAAAAGAAAACCTTCATGACTGGAAGCCGAAACAAAGAGCTAATTTTGCGCCCATGCAAAAAATTAGGAACATCGCGATCATCGCGCACGTCGACCACGGCAAGACCACGCTGGTCGACAAGATGCTTATGCAAGGGCAGGCCTTTCAAGCACACGAGAGGCCGGGCGACCTGATCATGGACAACAATGACCTCGAACGCGAACGCGGCATTACCATTCTCTCCAAAAACGTCGCCATCCGCTACAAGGATTACAAGATCAACATCATTGATACCCCTGGTCACAGCGACTTCGGTGGTGAGGTCGAGCGCGTGCTCAACCTTGCAGACGGTGTGCTGCTGCTGGTGGATGCGTTTGAGGGGCCGATGCCTCAGACCCGCTTTGTGCTTCAAAAGGCCATCGCCCTGGGTCTCAAGCCCATCGTCGTCATCAACAAGGTCGACAAGCCCAATTGCAAACCTGAAGAGGTCAACGAGGCTGTCTTTGAATTGATGTTCAGCCTGGAAGCTACCGAGGAACAATTGGACTATCCTGTATTCTATGGTGCCTCCAAGCATGGCTGGATGAGCAAGGATTACAAGCGCCCGACAGAGGACCTCGTGGAATTGTTTGACGGCATCATCGAGCACATCCCCGCTCCCAAGGTAGGCGTCGGCACCACCCAAATGCAAATCACATCCCTCGACTTCAGCAGCTACACCGGTCGTATCGCCATCGGTCGCCTCTACCGCGGTCAGTTGGTAAACAATGGCATGGTCGCCCTGATGAAGCGCGACGGCACGATCAAGCGCGCCCGCCTCAAGGAGCTGTATGTCTTTGAGGGACTCGCCAAGATGAAGGTGGAGTCGGTCGAGGCTGGCGAAATCTGTGCCTTGGTGGGTTTGGAGGACTTCGAGATCGGTGACACCGTCGCCGATGCCGAGAACCCCGAGGCGATGGCGGCCATCAGCATCGATGAGCCGACGATGAGCATGCTCTTCACGATCAACGATTCGCCTTTCTTTGGGAAAGAAGGCAAGTTTGTGACCTCGCGCCACCTGCGCGAGCGCTTGGAAAAGGAGCTGCAACGCAACCTGGCCATGCGCATGGAGCCGACCGACTCGGCCGACTCCTTTATCGTCTATGGCCGCGGCATCTTGCACCTCTCGATCTTGATCGAGACCATGCGCCGCGAAGGCTACGAGCTCCAAGTCGGTCAGCCACGCGTGATCATCAAGGAAATCGACGGTCACAAATGCGAGCCGATCGAGGACCTCACGATCGACGTCCCTGAAAATTTCAGCGGTCGCGCCATCGACCAGGCCACCCGCCGCAAAGGCGAGCTCACCAAAATGGAAATGAAAGGCGACCGTGCCTTGTTGATGTTCTCGATACCCTCCCGCGGCATCATCGGCATGCGCAACGAGTTGCTCACCGCGACGGCAGGCGAGGCCGTGATGGCCCACCGCTTCCGCGAATTCGAGCCTTGGAAGGGTGAGATCGTCAAGCGCATGGTCGGCTCCATCATTTCACATGAGACGGGCACGAGCATTCCCTACGCCATCGACAAGCTGCAGGATCGGGGCCACTTTTTCATCGAGCCAGGTGAGGAAGTCTACAACGGGCAGGTCGTGGGCGAAAGCGTGAAGGCGGGTGACCTCGTCGTGAACGTGATCCGCACCAAGAAGCTCACCAACATGCGTGCATCGGGCTCAGACAAGAAGACAGCCATCGCGCCTGCGGTGAAACTGAGCTTGGAAGAGGCCTTGGAATACATCAGCGGGGATGAATACGTGGAAGTGACGCCCAAAAGCATCCGACTCCGCAAGATTCACCTCGACGAAAACGAGCGCAAGCGCTTTGCCAGCAAGGCAAATTGATTGACCGATAGGAAAAAAGAATCCCCTGGCCGTGATAGTCAGGGGATTCTTTTTTGTGCCGTATGGCAAGCAGCGGGCATGCCAATTCGTAGGGGCAGGGCATGCCATTTCGTAGGGGCAGGGCATGCCAATTCGTAGGGGCGGGGCATGCCATTTTGTAGGGGCGGGGCATGCCCTGCCCCTACAAAGGGATGAAAATCAGCACTTTAGTGTAAAAATCATATCCCAATTCACCGCTTATGATCCAGAACTGAGGTGAAACGATTCAGTCGAGCATCGGGGATCGATGCGCAGGATTCGCATCAATGCTTGTCCAAGTCCAGGTTTTGCACCGGCTCGCCCGTATGCGGGTGGCGCATGCGCCTGAGCTTGAGGTTCTCGACCGGCTTCACAATGAGTGGGAACTTCTCGATGAAGACGCTGCTCGTCTCCAAGCCGTAGGCGCGCTCAGGGGAAAGGCTCAGTTTCTTCAGGAGGAAATAACCTTGCAGCGCCAAGCGCGGCAACATGTTCAGGTCATTGTCGCCGCTCAAGTACTTCTCGATCAAGACAAACCGGAAGTCGCCCACCAGCTTGTTGTCTGAAAGCGACGTGTATTTGCTGCGGATGTCGACCTCGTTGTGATGGACCATGTTCTCGACCACCTTTCGGAAAAAGAGGTTGATGCGCGGCTCGATCCTGAAACCGAGGTAAAAATCGACCCGCACGATGTCGTTGTCGGCGATGATGTTCACATCATAATCCATGCGGTAGGGCTCGTCCACGACGTGCACGTGCAGGAACCAATAGATGTCTGCCCGCTTGGGAAGGCGCTTGACGATGCTGTAAAAAACCTTGGACTCGATCATGTCCTTCTGAGGGACACTCGTGAGAAAGACCAAGTTGGTGGCATATTTGGGCACGGCCTCGTCGTTGCTCAGGGCAATGAGGTCGGCTTTGTACTTGTCGATCGGGTCGGATTCGGTAAACTGCCCGGCCACGCGCTTGCCGTAGTACCAGACGGTCATGACCGCAAACAGCACGGCAGCCACCAAGATCGTGACATAGCCCCCATGTGGGAATTTCTCCAAGTTGGCGGCAAGGAATGACCCCTCGAGCGCGAGGAAAAACAGCACGATCACGATGATCAGTGGCAAGGGATAATGCTTGCGCCGCATGTAAAATGCCAGCAGGGTCGTGGTCATGAGCATGGTGAGCACGATCGCCAAGCCATAAGCGGCCTCCATCGCAGAGCTTTCCTTGAAAAAGAGCACCACTGCGATGCAACCGGCCCAGAGCAGCCAGTTGACCGAGGGCACAAACAATTGGCCCTTTTGCTCGCTGGGGTAGCGGATCTTGACCTTGGGCCAGAAATTGAGGCGCACGGCCTCGTTGATGAGCGTAAAGGACCCGGAGATCAGGGCTTGGCTCGCCACGATCGCCGCCAAGGTGGCAATGATCACACCGGGCACCAAAAACCAGGATGGCATGATCGCAAAAAATGGATTGATCGGCTCGGTGATGTCAGGTTGTCCCGGATGCATGATTTGGTTGAGCTGCACGAGCGTGATTTTCTGGTGTTGCAGCAGCATTGCACCCTGCCCAAAATAGTTGAGCAAGAGGCTCACCTTCACAAATGTCCAGGAGACACGCACGTTTTGCTTGCCGCAGTGGCCCAAGTCGCTGTAGAGCGCCTCGGCACCCGTGGAGCACAGAAACACCGCACCCAACAGGAAAAATCCGCCCTCGGAGTGGGCCAGCATGTCGTATGCATAGTAGGGACTCAATGCGCGCAAGATGGTCCAGTCTTGGCTCATGGCAATGATGCCCCAAAAGGCCAGCATCCCAAACCAAAGTAGCATGATCGGCCCAAAAAACTTGCCGACGACCTTGGTGCCAAATTGCTGGATCATGAACAGGGCCGTCAAGATCGCCAAGACGATGGGAATCGTGGGGATGTCTTTGCTGAAAGTACCCAAGCCCTCCACCGCCGACGCGACAGAGATCGGTGGGGTGATGATGCCGTCGGCCAGCAGGGTGCAGCCTCCCAGGATCGCGGGAAAGATCAACCACTTCACCTTCATGCGTCGCACCAAGGCATACAGCGAAAAGATGCCACCCTCACCCTTGTTGTCCGCATTGAGGGTGATGAATACGTACTTGATCGTCGTGAGCAGGGTGATTGTCCAAAAGACGCAACTCAGGCCACCCAGCACGACCGTGCGGTCGATCTGACCGGCGCCGACAATGGCTTTCATCACGTAGAGGGGCGAGGTGCCGATGTCGCCATAGATGATGCCGAGGGTCATCAGCAATGTGCCGGCGGTGACTTTGTGGTTGTGTGAATGATCACTCATGGATGAAAATAGCTATTCGAAAACGAAAACAAAACTGGCAAGCCCCAGATTGAAAAACAAATGTGGTTCGCCGTGACAAACCCTATGATCCATCATCCGATTTGGCCAAGTCAGCGTCTTGCAAACCAGAATCCAAGGGCACATGGTCCTCGATGCGGCGCAGGTTCAGCCCGATGACCGGCTTCACGATCAAGGGAAATTTTTCGGTGAAAACGCTGCTCGTTTCCAGGCCATAAGCCTTCTCGGGACTCAGGCTCAGCTTCTTGAGCAGGAAATATCCGCGTAGCGCGAGTCGCTCCAAGAACTTGAGGTCATTGTCGCCACTCAGGTACTTGTCGATCAAGACAAATTTAAAATCGCCCATGAGATTGTTGTCTTGCAGCGAGGCATACTTGCTGCGAATGTCGACCTCGCCGCGCTCGACCATGTTTTCCACGACCTTCCTGAAAAAGAGGTTGATGCGTGGATCGACCCTGAAGCCGAGGTAAAAATCGATGCGCACGATGTCGCCCGGGGCGATGATGCGCACCTTGTAATCCATGCGGTAGGGCTCGTCCACGACATGGATGTGCAGGAACCAATAGATGTCGGCACGCTTGGGCTGCCGCTTCACGATGGAGTACAGGACCTTGCTCTCGATCATGTTCCACTGCGCCACGTTGGTGAGAAACACGAGGTTGGTGGCATAGCGGGGAATCGTCTCGTCGTTGCTCAGCCGCACGAGGGTGTCCTTGTATTGGTCGATTTCCTCAGATTCCGTAAATTGATGGGCGACGCGCTTGCCATAGTGCCACATCGTAATGATCGAGAAGAGGATGAATGCCACCAGCAAGGTCACATAGCCGCCGTGGGTGAATTTCTCCAGGTTGGCGACGAGGAACGATCCCTCCAGCGTGAGGAAAAACGCAACGATCACGGCAATCAAGACCTTGGGATAGCGCTTGCGCCGCATGTAAAAGGCCAGCAGCGTGGTGGTCATGAGCATCGTGAGAATGATCGCAAGCCCATAGGCCGCCGTCATCGCATCGCTTTCCTTGAAAATCAGCACGATCACGATGCAGCCGACCCATAGCAACCAATTCACCGAGGGCACAAAGATCTGACCCTTTTGCTCGCTGGGGTACCTGATCTTGACCTTGGGCCAGAAGTTGAGGCGGATGGCTTCATTGATGAGGGTAAATGAGCCGGAGATCAAGGCTTGACTCGCCACGATGGCGGCCATGGTGGCTACAATCACGCCGGGCACAAGAAACCAAGTGGGCATGATGCCAAAAAACGGATTGGGGTTCGCCGTTTCCACCAGCGTGCAACCCTTGTTGTTTCCGTTGAGAAGGTAGGCTCCCTGCCCAAAGTAGTTGAGCAGCAGGCTCACCTTGACAAAGGTCCAGGAGACCCGCACGTTTTGCTTGCCGCAGTGGCCCAGGTCGCTGTAGAGCGCCTCGGCACCCGTGGAACAAAGGAAAACAGCCCCCAATAGGAAAAATCCACCTTTGGTGTGGGCCAGCATGTCATAGGCGTAATAGGGGCTCACCGCACGCAGGATGGTCCAGTCTTGGCTCATGGCGACGATTCCCCAAAAAGCCAGCATCGCAAACCAAACGAGCATGATGGGACCAAAAAACTTGCCGACGATCTTGGTGCCAAATTGCTGGATGAGGAACAGCGCCGACAAGATGGCCAAGACGATGGGGATCGTGGGGATGTTTTTGTTGAATGTGGTCAAGCCCTCCACGGCCGAGGCGACAGAGATCGGCGGGGTGATGATGCCGTCGGCCAAGAGCGTACACCCGCCCAAGATGGCAGGCACGATGAGCCACTTCACCTTCATGCGCCGCACGAGGGCATAAAGCGAAAAAATCCCCCCTTCGCCCTTGTTGTCGGCATTCAAGGTGATGATGACATACTTGATGGTTGTGAGCAGGGTGATCGTCCAGAACACGCAGCTCAGGCCCCCCAACACAACGGTGGGGTCGATCTTGCCCTCCCCGACGATGGCCTTCATCACATAGAGCGGCGAGGTGCCGATGTCTCCATAGATGATGCCGAGCGTGACCAGCAGCGTGCCAGCCGTGACGCGTCGGGCGTGGTGGGAAGCGTCACTCATCGGCAGGGGAGAGGTTGGGTTTTGATGTCATTGGGAAGAAAAATGCAGGGTCATCGGCCTTTTGGAAGAGGTCACAGATACCGACGATTGTAGCAACACCTGCGTGCATTTTTTGTGAGTCCAAGCGGCTCATGGGAAACTAGCGGAAAACTACGAAGTCCTGCATCGGCTTGCAATGAAATTCGATGGAATTTTGACGCATCGGGTTTTGTCGCCGCCCAAAGGCAGGTCGTCGAGGGCGAAGCACCTGCTCCAAAACACCGACGGCAGGCCCAGGGGCCTGCCGTCGGTCACTGGAAAACATCGGATCAGTCCTTGATCACCTTGGCGACAAAGCGACCAGATTCTCCACGCACCTCAAGGAAATAGACCCCCCGTGGCAATGCAGCGATGTCGAAGTTCTCCTGCATGTTGCCACCCGTGTGCACGTAGTCGCGCGTGAGCAGCACCTGCCCGAGCGTATTGCTCAGGTGCATGCGCAAGGCACCCGCAGGGGCGTCCATGGCATTTACGCGCACGAGGTCGCGTGCGGGCACGGGCGCGACCGACCATTGGCCACCCAGTCCGGGCTCGACGGAGGAAAACAAAATATTGAGCTGAATGCAGGTGGTGTCAGAGCCACAGGCATCTGTGACTGTCAAGCAGACAGTTACCAATCCTGTAATGCTGTAAACGTGGGTGGGATTTTGCAATGTCGACGTGCCGCCGTCGCCAAAGTCCCAGAGCCAGGAAGCGCCCGCGCCACCTTGGCTGCTGTCACTGAACTGAATCAATTGAAACTGCCAAACATTGAAGGGATCCACCGCCGCGATGCCTGCGACAGGCAATGCACACACGGTCACGGGATTGCAGCTCGAGTCAGACCCACAAGAGTCGGTGATCGTCAAGCAGACCTGATAGGTGCCTGCCGCAGCATAGGCATGCGTTGGATTTTGCACGGTGCTGCTGCCGCCGTCGCCAAAGTCCCACAACCAGCCGCTTGGGTTGCCGATGGTCTGGTCGGTAAATGTGGCATTGAGGGCGGTGTTGCTGGCTGAAAAAGCAGCCGTGGCCGGGTTGCAGGTCGCCACAACAGTGGTACACATGCTGTCTGTGCCACATTGATTGGTGACCGTGAGGCAGACGAGGTAGCTGCCCGGCATGGTGTAGGTATGCGAGGGGCTCGCCAGCGTGCTTGTGCCGCCGTCGCCAAAGTCCCAGAGATAGGTCGCCAATGGACCTGTGGAGGTATTGGTGAAAGTGGCCGATAGTCCAGATGCAAGTGTGCTGTAGCTCGCCGCTGGCGAGGTGAGCATCATGACCACCACGGTGTCTGCACCGACGCAGCACCCGTTGGAGACCCCGACGATGTAGGTGCCCGAGGTGCTCACGGTGATGGCTTGGGTGATGGCTCCTGTGTTCCAGGCATATTGCTGCGCACCAGGGCCAGCGTCCAGGGTCACGCCTGCACATGTAAAGATGGTGTCGAGCGCAGAGATGCTCACGGCGGCCACGCATTGGTTGTTCACGAAGTCGCTCGGTGCAAACCAGAGGCTGTCCAGGTAATGGAAGTTGCAGGCATTGATCGGGTCATTGGCGCCAAACTCTGAAAACACGACGGGCAGCTTGTAGTTGCCGGTATTGCTCAGCACCGTCTCGGCCATTTTGGGGAAGAGGATCTTCCCGTTCCAGGTGACGTTGCAGCCGGTCATGTTGTAGGAGTTGGTCCACTTGCGTTGCACCACATCATAGCCCTTTGCAAACAAGTTGGGCGATAGATTGGCGGTGGCGATGAGGACTGAGGAGTCGGCGTCTGCCCAAGTATAGAAGATCTTGGTGCCGTCTGCGGTGCGTGATACTTGCGGCTCCGCGTCCAAGGTCACCGCATTGGGGGCGACACCCCAAGTGCCGCGACCACGGTATTGGTTGCGCACGATGGTAGGATTCCATACGCCGTCGCTCATCGTGATGTCGACCATGGCATGCCAGGACGAGAGGAAGATCGCGTAGGCATTGTCGCCATTGCCCACGCCGCAAAATGCATGGGGATTGCCATTTACGTCCACCGCCAAGTCCAAGTCAAAGGCCACCGTCGCGGTATTGCCCACAGTGAGGTTGTTGCTGATGCAAGGATATTGGTTCAGGTCCACGGTTGTCGGACCCGACCAGGTCGTACCGCCGTTGGTGGTCTTGTAAAACACAGGGTAGTAGGCGTAGGGCGTCGGGCCGGGTGTGACGTGGGTGTTCATGCAAATCCAGCCGATGTTGCCGGTCGGGTCAAATGCAATCGCATAGTCAGAGGTCTTGACCGTGGCATCAAATCCGACGTTGAAGGTCGGGTTGATGGTCGTGTTCACGGCCCAGACGATGTCGGTGCTGCCATTCCAAGTACCCTTGAGCACGCGGTAGCCGATCACTGCCGTGCCATTGTACACGTTGTCGATGGCCCAGTACACGCCGGGTGCGCCCTTGACCATCGAGCGCGGGATCAGCGTCTGCGTGGCCGTGGGCTGGTTGTAGGTTTCGGTATTGCCAGTGCCATCGAGCTTGCGCACGCCAGACACGGTGCCGTTGAAGGCTGCAGCCACGGTGGGGGCATAATAGCCGAGGTAGGCATTGAGCGGATTGGTGTTTCCGACCGGATTGTGGATGGTGACGCTGGGGTAGCGCGCGCCATTGGTGCCGTTGACCGCCAGCGGATTCAGGACCCCTTGGTTGTTGGTCCAAGTGAGGCCGCCGTTGGTGCTGATGTCGTAGCGTATCTGGCCGCTGTGCCCGCCAAAGGCCCCGGCATTGTTGCGGTGTGCAAAGATGATCGTGTTGAGATCATTATTCACGGCAATCGGGTTGGCCTCGGTCAGGATGTTGGTGAATGCATTGCTGGCGCTGCCGACGGCATCGTTGGTGGGGCAGCCGCCCG
>JANMIM010001200.1:0-2670 GCA_031375795.1 Bacteroidota bacterium | reverse complement strand
AAATGGGTTTGGCGCACCAATTGCATTTGTAGGGGCAACCGCGCGTGGTGGCCATGTTGATGGAAAAATACCCGTGTTTTTTCCAAGCTTGCTGGTAGGGCACAATGTCGATGAGGTCCCATGCGGGCGTCGGCAGGCTGTCCAAGTCCCTGATCACTGCGCGCTTGGCGGTGAGCACGGTTTTCCCATTCTCCCGAAACGCCATTCCCAGCAGGTCGCCATAATATTCATTTCCCGCCTCCACCTTGGCAGCAAATTCCGCCAATGCCGCCTCTCCCTCGCCCAGGATCACCGCGTCGGCGCCATGGTCCAGGTATTTTTCATAGTGGTCGGTGCTGTCGCTGCTGCATACCACGACCTTGGCTCCAGCAGCCTTGGCCATTTTGCTCATTTCAAAGGCCGCCTCCCGCATGTTGGTGAGGCACATCTTGGTGAGGTAATTGAAGCCGTCGTCGTAGATCACGAGCAATTGCGGCTTGTGCTGGGCGAGTGCGGGCGCGAGGTCTGCCGCACCCGTCGCAAACATCACGTCGTGCAAGGCCACCTCCCAATCGGCAGCGCGCAATACGGCCGCCGCATAGATCGTCCCGAGTGGCGGATAGGGCATCTGTTGCCGCCACTGCTTGGGGTCGAAGCGCAGGAAGTAGCTGTGGGTGAAGAGGGCTTTCATGGTCTTGGTCGAAGGATTCATGCTGGCGCACCTGCGTCAAAGGGCAATTTGCCTCCAATTTTTTGCTCCAATTCGTGCTGTTTCGCTTGAAGCTTGTTGATCACACGGTCTTGGAAGGCGCTGGGATGATGCTTGCTCACGTACTTGCGGCTGCGCATCGCGACCTCAAAGCGGTCGGGGCTGATGTGTTTGAATTTTTGGTTCCAGCGGCCGATGGTCACGCGCATGAAGCGGGCATCGAGCCATTCCCCGAGCGTCCCACCTAGCAGCCATTCGCCAAGTCGCCTGAGCGGGCCGGGTTGGATGGGCGCGCATTGCTCGAGGCAGCGCAAGCCGTGGTTGGGATAGTAGTCGTCTGCCCAGGCATTTGCCGCGCGAAATTCCTTGTAGAGCTGGGGGTTGTGCGTAGGCAGCAAATAGGCGACCTCTGTGGCGGTGAAGATGTTTTTGTCCTCGATCTCGAGGTGGTCGGTATCGATGAAGTAATTGAGGCAGAAATCCTTGTGTGAATTGAAGAGGAAGGTCTTCTTGAAGGCGATGAGCAGGCTGCGGGTCACCCAGAGCCTGCCGGGCTTGGTGACGACAAAAAAGTCGATGTCGCTGCCGGCCTCCATGTAGTTTTTGGAGAGCGAACCAGAGATCATCACCGCTTGCACAAAGGGAAATGCGGCGACCAGACGGCTGCGGCGCATGGCCTTGTGCATGCGCTGGCCTGCAAGGGCATTGCCACGCGTGCGACGCTCGGCATAGCTCGGGCTGGCGGGGATCTGGAAAAATTCGCCTTGCTGGTGAATCAAATTTGCTTCGCAGAGCCTCCCGAGCGCGTCGCGGATGGCCTCCATTTTGGTCTCGCGCTGTGGATGCAGCCTGCGGAGTTCGCTTGCGCTGAGCGGGTACTGGAAAATGTCGAAGTAGAGCAGGCTCTTCAACACACCAGCCTCGATCAGAGACAGTTGCAAGGGCAATGGGGCAGCCTGTGATTCCTCCTTCATTCCTTCGTGCGGGCGATCCCTGCAAGGCATGCCCTATTCCAATTGGTAAACGTTGATTTCTCACGGAAAGATAAGGAGCAGGATTGAAGGATTCAAACGTTTTGTCTCGAAAGCCCACCGAATACCAACGTCCACTCCATCAAATTTCCGTACGCGTTGGTAAGAAATGCAGGCGAATTACAAAGCACCCGCCCCTCCCAAAACACTACAAAATGCACCCCCAAGAAATTCAACCCCCCACCAGATTCTGAGAATTTCGTAAATTCTGAGAATTCTGATCCAGTGCCGCCAACATCCCCATCATCCCCCAAAACAGAACCGCAGCCTTGTCGAGGTCCAAGAAATCATTCACGAAGCCATGGAAATAATAGGTGCTCAAGGAAAGCAAAATCGTCACGGCTAGCGCCCGCTTGAACGGGTTCGGGTTCCGGTAGGCGATGCGCATGCCCACGTGCAAGCTCATGAGAAAGAGCCCTCCCAGGAAGATGAGGCCCGGCACGCCTTGTTCCGCCAAGACACCAAGGTATTCAGAGTGTGCGTCGCCGCGGTCGCCCACCCAAGTGCTGATGCGGGTCATTTGGCTCAGGACCTGGTAGCCGCCATATTCGTGCTCGTAAGTGCCCGGCCCGAATCCCATGATCGGGCGGTCCTCAAACATGGCGATCGCGCAGGACCATCGGTTCAGACGCTCCTTGTTGCTGTCATCGGTCGTTACATTGGTCACTGAAGCAGCAGTGGTCAAGACATCCTCGCCCGAGACATTCTCGTTTTTTTGCATGCGGTCCACGATGGTGTCGCGGTTGAGAAACACCACTCCGCTTACGAGCGCGAGGGCAAGGAGCAGGAAGTGAAAACGGATCTTGAGTCTGAGGATGAGCCAGAAGCCACCGATCACAAAAACACTGATCCATGCAGCCCGCGAGAAGCTCAAGGCCAGCGCCACAAACACCGTCGCAAACAACAGGCCATGCAAGATCGTTCGTTTGCTCGCAGGCGCCGACTCCCTGG